>JBAZZM010000017.1:0-13589 GCA_041658805.1 Candidatus Altimarinota bacterium
TTCGCTATATGCAGCAAGCGATAATTTTTGATCTGCAACTTGTAAGGTATGCCCCATGTCGGCGCCCTTAGCTGCAAGACGAGCTCCCCTCCCTTCCCACTTATTTTTGAACTGATCGAAACGTCTGGAAACTGAAGCTTTGGCACCTTGCATACTGGTATCAATGCTTTTGATAACAGAGTCTTTGGCGTCCTTGAGATTTTCCCAAGCTGCACCAGCCTGTTCTTTGGCGGCTCCGAGATTTTCTTTACCCTGTTTCAAACCTTCCTTAGCATTGAAGGGTTGCTGTTCCGGTCCTTTGCCGGCGAAGAAGACGAGACGGTTTTCCTTGTTGGAAAAGTTTTTTGCTTCCATTTTTATTTTTGTTAGATTTTAACAACATCATTATACCATTTTTGAGGGGACGACGCAAGCGATGAATTTAAGCAAATGGATGCAGTATTTCGTGCATACTTTCACGAGAATGAAGTTTTGCGGGATCGTTAATGTATTGTTCGATACCTTTGGCGTGAATTCTGCCGGTGATTGAAAGGAGTCTTTTTCCCGGATTTAAATTGGCCACGTCAAGAAGTCTTTTTGTCATTTTAAGGGTGCGATCATCCACAACATATGAGATGTCGGTTTCCGGATAATTGTCCGGTTCCGCCATGCTCTGTAAAAGGGTCAAAGGAAAAACGCTTTGTGTCGTGGCAAAGAGTCCAAATAGCTCCCTTCTGGTCCATCGTTTCGCGCTCTGTAATTCGGCTAAATCCCTATGTTTCGCGATGTTGTAGATTCCGAGAGCACCAGCGATCATTGTCCAAATTTTCATGGAAGTTTCCGGTATTTGGCTGACATCTTCTTCGATGAAGGAAACTTCTTTACCAAATTTTTCCATGATATATCTTTCGATATTCAGCCAAGAAGTACTTCTCCTCTCCAATAAAATCATGTCGGAGGTTTGGATCGCCTCATCAATCCCGTCCTTCGCCGCTAAAAAGCCTTCTTTGCTGTGTCGGATGCCCATATTGTGGAGAGAGCTTCCATTTTCAAAGTCGTATTCTCTTGAATAAACCGCGTCAGAATTTGAAGATGTTTCCTTTTCGTCATTTAAAGAATCCGGATCGGCTGCGGGGGCGTGGTGGTCGGCTAAAGCAGATGTGCCCAGCACGGCGCTTCCTATAACCGGGACAGAAAGAATTGCTGCTGCCGGTATGGTGGTAAATATCGATCTTAAAAAGCTTCTGCGATTTGGCTGAACTGTACTTTGTGGCGTTTCCATGGCGAATACTTAGGTTGGCCACAATACAATGAAAACTGGCAAATGTCAATGTCTCAGCCTTTTGTAAAGGCGGTAGAGCCAGTAAATGAGGGGTTTCAAGGCCAAATCTTGTGGTGGCTGGTAGGAGACGGGGCGGCCGCCGAATTTGGTTTTGAAGTCGGTGACGCCGGACCAGGGGTGGTTTGGAGTGTTTGCTGGGGCGATTCCGAGAAAATCGTAGGATTTGAAATGAGCGGCTTTGGCGTCTTTGATGGCTTGCCATTGCAGTAAATAAGGTGCCATGACGTTGCGGAATTCGTTTGAGGAGGCGCCATAATAATAAGTGGCAGTGTCTTTGAAATAGGTGGCGAGGAGGCCGGCGATGACTTGGTTTTGATAAGTGGCGAGATAGAGTTTGGCGTTGGTTGAGAGCGTCTTGATCATGTTTTCGTAGACCCCTTGGTCGTGGCCGGAAAAGCCGTCGCGGGAAGTGGTTTCTTTGAGAATTTTGTGGAAGGCGGCGATGTCGGTGGATGTATGAATTTGGACTCCCTTCTTTTCGGCGAGGCGGATGTTGTATCGGCCTTTCGGCTTCATCTGGGCGAGGATTTCGGTTTCGGAAGGTTTGAGATCGAGAATGAGAGTGTGTTCCGGCTGGAAACCGAGGTGGTTTTTGTGAAAATGTGGGAGCGCGTAGGGAGAATGAAGAGGCGGGTCTATGCGGAGGAAAATTGCTTTTTCTTTTTTTGCGAGAGGTTTTATGGCGGCGAGAAGAGTTTTTAGTTGGGAAGGGAGACTTTTTGAGGAGTAATTTAGTAGCGGGCCGCGTGAGGCGTAAAGCCAAGAGTAACCTTTTGGAAGTTTGTGGCGAATGAGGACGGTGCCGCCGATAATTTTATTGCGATCCTCGAGAGCGATGATCCAGTACTTGCCGCGGGAGGGGATGGCCTCCTGAAAATGCGCCCATTTTGAAGACTGGTGGATAGTGGCGAGTGGATGAGACAAGACAAAACGGTCCCATTTTGCTTCTTCGTTTTTTGAGAGAATTTTAGTGGTGATCATGATTAAGCGAGTTTCCAAATTCTTGATAATTCCCTATCAAAAGTGATTAACATCATGTTTCGTAACTTTGACATTGCAATCAAGAGACAATCGGTAAAAGAGAGGCGGTTTTTATTGAAAAATATGCCACTGGCAGACGTAAGTTCTTCCCTGCCGCTACTCAAAGGGTCGATTCCCATTTTCATAACGGTCTGGAGAAAATTTTTGCATATTTCCATCGAAGTCTTTCTTTTAAGTAAATTTAAAACTTCAATATAAACAAAGTCCGGCAAAAGGATTCTTTTGTTTTTATATTCTTCAAAAATCTCAAGCGCCTGCTCATGACAGGAATCTTCCGAATTCAAAAGGGCAATCCAAATGCAACTATCGAAAATGATCATGTTTTCTGGTTATCGGGACCGTATAAAATATCGTCGATATCCTGGCTTAAGGTCGGGCCACCCTTGAAAGTGAGACCTTTGATCAGCTCGCGGATCGGGATAGTTTTGCTTTCATCGGCAGATTTGTTATCCTTCGCCCATTCTTTATATGGAATGAATACTCCCTCCGGCTTGCCGTGGTTTAAAATGATTACAGTTTTCTTTTTGTTAAAGAAAGTCCTGTAGTTGCGAAGGAAGTTTCGCACCGTGGTGGTTTCTTCGTTTAACATATTGGTGATGGTTAAAATCCAATGGTCTATTGAGGATTTTAGCCTACTTGTCATATAATTGTCAAACATTTTTTGGGGAAAATTAAACCATGTATGCGTAAGTGATAGCACATAGTTCTTAAAAAAGTTTAAAGTTTTTCTAAAGACTTTTCTAATTCATCTTTTGCCTGATAAAGGCCGGGATGTCGAGCTCGTTTTCGGCCTGCTTGATCGGCATGTCGGACGGGGCGGAAGAGAACGCCGAGCGCGGGCGGGAGATAGAGCCTTCGGTTTGCTTGTAGTCGAAGCCCGTGGCGATGACCGTGATCTTGATTTCGCCTGTGTAGGAGTCGTTGATTACAGCGCCAAAAATAATATTGGCGTCAGGATCGGCGGCCTCGGTGATGACTTTTGCGGCTTCGTCGACTTCAAACATGGAGAGATCGTTGCCACCGGTGATGTTGAAGAGAACGCCTTTGGCACCGTCGATAGAGAGCTCGAGGAGCGGACTTTCGATGGCGGCTTTGGCGGCTTCGGTAGCGCGGTTTTCACCGGCACCGTAACCGATGCCCATGAGGGCGGAGCCGGCGTTTTCCATGATGGCTTTGACATCGGCAAAGTCGACGTTGATCATACCGTGAACGGTGATGAGATCGGCGATGCCCTGAACACCCTGACGAAGAACGTCATCCACAACAGCAAAAGCGTCGGTGACCGGGGTCTTCTTGTCGATGATGGAGAGAATTCTATCGTTTGGAATAGTGATCAGAGTGTCGACCTTGTTCTTTAGGTTTTCGAGACCTTCGTCGGCCTGATTTTTTCGGCGGTGGCCTTCGAAAGAGAAAGGCTTGGTGACGACGGCGACGGTCAAAATGCCCATTTCTTTAGCCGCGGCCGCGAGTACCGGAGCCCCACCTGTTCCAGTGCCACCTCCAAGACCACAAGTGATAAAGACCATGTCAGCTCCATCCATGATTTCCTTGATCTCTTCGATGCTTTCCTCGGCGGCCTGACGACCGACGTCGGGATTTGAACCTGCGCCAAGACCGCGAGTCGTGGCTTTGCCGATATTGATTTTGGTTGGAGCATCGGAATGATAAAGAGCCTGCGCGTCTGTATTTATACCGATAAATTCGATGCCTTTCAGGCCGGCTTTGATCATGCGGTTGACGGCATTGCATCCGCCTCCTCCGATACCGATTACTTTTATGTTTGCGACCGGAGTGATTTCCGGCGTGACTTCCATGGTCCTCTGACGTGAGACTTTGGAAGGCTCGCGATGGGCCGAAAACAGATTCTTGAGATTCATTTCGTCGTTTGATGTAGCCATAAGATTATGGTTAAAAGAGTAAAATTAATAAGATATATATATAAATTAAGGAAACAGACTTTTGAACCAGCCCTTAATGTTTGTAATGCCCTTTTTAAGGTTAAGACCCTTTAAGCCCATGTGATGACGCCCTTCGAAACGGGAACCCCAGATCAACAAACCGATGGCTGTGGCATAAGCCGGATCGTCGATTTTGTCCACAACGCCGTCATAATTCTGTGGAAAGCCGATTTGCGCGGGTAGATTGAGTGTTTCACGGGCCAGATCTATAACGCCCGGCAGTTTTGAGCCGGCTCCGGTGAGAACAACTCCGGCAGGCAACATGCCGTCGCGATGAATCTTTGCCAATTCGTCTTTTACCAATACAAAAATTTCGTGATAACGCGCTTCGATGATTTCAACGAGCTGCTTTTTTGAAATAACATGAGTGTCGATTTTGCTGATGAGAGAAAGATCTATGGTTTCGCGATCGTTGACATCACTCGGGATCACTCCGCCGTATTCGATCTTGATCTTTTCGGCTGTATCTATGGAACTGCGCAGACCGATGGCGATATCGTTTGTGACGTTTTCGCCGCCGACCGGAATAATCGCGGTGTAGAGAGTGGCTCCGTCTTCAAAAACGCTGATTGCGGTCGTGCCGCAACCGATGTCCACGACCACGACGCCGAGTTCTTTCTGGCGTTTGGAAAGGACGGCCTCGGCAGGCGCGAGGGAATTTGGAATCAGGTCGTCGATATCCACTCCGGATTGTAGAACGCATTTTTCAATATTCTTTACGATCGGTTCAAAGCCGGTGATAATATGAGTCTCAACTTCGAGACGGATGCCGGTCATGCCAACCGGATATTTGATGCCTTTTTGTTCGTCGACTGTAAAAGTCTTTGGAATAATACGAAGAATACGGCGGTTACTTGGAATCGTGACAGCCTGCGCCGCTTCGAGCACGCGATCGACATCGTCTTCGGTGATTTCATTTTCGGCCTGTGAAACGGCGATCACCCCTTTGGAATTGATGGATTCGATATGGTTGCCACCGACTCCAAGAAAAACATGGTTGATCGGCTCGCCGGCCATACGCTCGGCGTCCTCCAAAGAAGCTGAAATACTGTTGATAGTTTCTTCAACGTCGATAACCGCGCCCTTGCGAAGACCGGTGGAAGGCGCGATGCCAACCCCGATAATATTGATCACGGGAGAGTTTTCATCCTTGACCCCGACGACCGTGCGGATCTTTGAACTACCGATGTCGAGGGAGGCAACTATTGCTGTACGCGGCATAGAAAAATGTTAGTGAGGCGATACTACTAAAAATAAAAGCACCTTACAACTATTTGCCTTGTGAAAATGCGCTTTTTGAGCTGTCCGTGCAAAATTTTTGTTCGGTCGGGAATGGCTTAAGTTCGTGGTCGATTAAAAGAGCGTGCCTTGGTTTTGAGAGCTTGAATTTTTGAGTTGCGCTCTTGGCAAATTTGATGCCCCGATTGACTGAAAGTCGTTTAGTTTTTTAAGTAAGGAATTGAATTCCAATTCGTTAAAAAGAGTGGCGACGGCATTTTTATCATAGTCGTGAGTGTGGCAAGACGGGAGATCGAGAGTGACCGGAACGTCGCAAACAATTGTGGCCATTTTTTTACTGAAAAAAGCCTGATCTTTATCGCGGGCAAGTTTGTCATGAACCGATCCGGTGATCTGTTCCAAATTCTGATAAATATTTTCGAGGAAACCATATTTTTGAAGGAGGGTGATGGCGGTTTTTTCACCGATGCCTTTGACCCCCGGAATATTGTCGGAAGAGTCGCCCTTGAGACCTTTGAAATCTGGGATCTGGTTTGGGCTGATTCCAAACTTTGCAAGAACGCGGGGAACATCGTAAATCATGGTCTCGGCGAAGCCTTTGACCGGATAGAGGATACTGGTGCGCTCGCTGATGAGCTGAAGCGTGTCCTGATCGCCGGTCATGATATAAGTGTGGACCTCCTTTGTTTTGTCGGCCTGATGGGCCAAAGTGCCGAGGACGTCGTCGGCTTCGAAACCGTCCAATTCAAAAATCGGGATATTGAAGGCGCGGACCAGCTCTTTGACGCGCGGAAACTGGAAATAAAGCTCGTCGGGGCCTTTGACGCGGGTGGCCTTGTATTCCTTGAACTGCTCGTGACGAAAAGTCTTTGCTTTGGTATCGAAAGAAACGGCGATATAGTCGGGTTTTTCTTTTTTTAGAATATTTAAAAGCATGGAAGCAAAACCGTAAACCGCGTTCACAAGCTCGCCCTGATGAGTGCGAAAGGGCGGCATGGCGTGATAGGCGCGATGCACGATGGCGTTACCGTCGACGAGGATGAGTTTTTGCAGGTTCATAGATAATTAGACTCGACTTTCGCCTTATTATAGGGTAAAATACGGAGATAACAAAAATAAAAAATGCAGGAAGAGGAAACAAATTTTTTGAAGAAAAAGATCGAGGCAAAGCGGGACTTGGCTAAGAAATTTTCGTTCTCGGCAAAGAAACCTTTGCTTGGAGTTTTTTTGGATCATGAACTTTCGAAAAAGGATGAGGAAAAAATAAAAAGCGTGCTGGAGGGAACCGCGAACATAGACGTAGAAGTGATCGTTTTGTCCGAAAGCAATTTGGATATTTCTTCTTTGCCACACACCATCTTCCTTCCGTATGGACGCATCAATCGTCAGACTTTGCTGGATGCGGTGGATATCGCGATCAGCTTTCCTTTCAATGACGTGGAGGAAATGCTGCTACATGGCGTGATTCCTGTTTGCAAGCATCGACCGGAAGTGAAAAATTACAATCCGAATCACGAGACCGGAAACGGTTTCATATATCGTGGTGAAAGCGCGTGGTCGATTTTCGCCGCCTTGGTGCGGGCGCTGGAAACATTCAAATTCCCATATGACTGGAAACACATCGTGCGTCATGGAATGGAATCCGTGAAAAGTTTTTAGTTCAGGCTCTGGTCGCTGCCGCCATCGGAAGTGATGTCCGTGATGGTGTTTATGATGTCCGAAAAGTTGATGTACTTGATAATGTCGAGGCCCATGGCTTTACCGACCGTGCCGATAATCACAGTGGCGAGGATGGTAACGATGAGGCCGACGATGGAATAACGGATGGTGGAAACAGCGGATTTGATTTTGTCCTCTGCGCCGCCGGAAAGGATAAAAGAAATACCGCCGACAAAAATAAAAACGAGGGAAAGAAACCCCGCGATGATGATAGCGTAGGCGAGACCGCGGTTGATTATTTCCAAAACCTGATAATTTGCGATTGCTTCCGTGATCGTGCTATTTGAACCGGCAGAGAGGTTGGCCATAGGAAAAGATTAGATCGGGGGCATTTTAGCACCGAATTTAAAAAAGGGAAAAGCTTTTTAAGCGGCCATAGCCATTTCGGAACCTTCCGGTTCGACAATCTTTAGATTTACGCGGGCGTTGTTCTTTGAACCGATGATGCGGAGGAGAACGCGGATCGCTTTGGCGGTCTGCCCTTCTTTACCGATCAGCTTGCCCATATCTTCTTTGGCGACTTTGAGAGTGATAAGCACGCCCATATCGTCCACTTTTCGTTCAACAACGACCTGATCCGGGTTGTCGACGATGTGTTTGACCACGTATTCCACGAAATCGCGGTCTTTGGTGGTGTTTGGTTCCATTGGTGTTGCGTCGTCTGACATAAAAAGGGATTAAGAAATAAAAAAATTAAGCTGCTTTTGGTTCTTCGACTTTTGGAGCGGCGGCGGGAGCCACAGGAGCTTCCGTAGGTTCGGACTTGGACTTTCGCTTTTTGTTGCGTGGCTCGATAAACTTCTCCATTCCCTCGAGACCCTGTTTTTTGAATAAAACAGCGGCGGTATCGGAAGGATGAGCGCCATTGGCAATCCATTTCTTGACGGCTTCCAAATCGATCACCAGCTCTTTCGGGTCGGTGGCCGGCTTGTAGTGGCCGAGCGTAGCGACGACGTTTCCTCCTTTTACTGCCATGGTTTTCTCCTGAACAATAATGCGGAAGGATGGCTGGTGTGTCTTGCCTGTGCGGCTAAGTCTGATCTTGAGCAAATTTCTGAACTTAAGGATAAATGCTGGGGTATTCTAGCGAGGGGAAGGGGAAAGTCAAGCGGAAAGCTGGGTGCGGAGACTGCGGACGACCTGTTTGCCAAAAGATTTGTTGATCTCTTCGATAATCTGCGGTTTGCGCATGATTACTTCCTGCGCCCAAGCGGAATTTGGGACTTTTAAAGTGAGGGTGCGATTTTGGTAATGGGCGGGTGAGATATAGTTTTTGGCGTTGGGGAGTTTTTTGAAAAGCTCGGGCGTGAGCGTGCGAAAGTGTTGGCAGATTTGGGCGGCTTCGATTTCTTTTTTGACGCCATAGTGAGCGGCGGCTTTCGGGAGAAATTTTTGGAAAGGGGTGAAAGTCATTGGAATAATTTGAATGTTTTTTCTGCCATGCCTACCCAAGAAAACGTGGCGGCGTGTTGCAGGCCGGATTGGATTAATTTGGCTTGCAGATCGGGGTCTTTATACAGGAGTTCAATTTTGTTTGCAATGTCGGTGGGGTCGTATGGGTCGAAATAAACCGCGTTGTCAGCGCAAATTTCTGGGATAGAAGAAAGATTTGAGGCGGCGACTGGGGTGGCGCAAGCCATGGCCTCCAGAGGCGGCAGGCCGAAGCCTTCATATAGAGAGGGGAAGGTATAAATCGACGCGGCGTTGTATAGATGGACGAGGTCTTTGTCGGTGACGAGATTCGTAAAAACAACATCGTTTTCGAGATGGAGTTTGTGGACGATGTCTTTGACCTCGGGATAGTAGGGGTCGGGGCGGCCGGTGATGACGAGATCGAGATCGGGAGTCTTTCTTTTCAAAATATCGAAGGCGCGAATGAGGTTTGGCAGGTTTTTGTGACTGCGCCAGACGCCCGTGTAGAGAAGAAAATCTTTGTTGATGTTAAATTTCTTGAGAGTCGGCGCGAGAATTTTCGGATCCTTGATGGGAGTGAATTCCGGATTTACGCCATGATAAATGACATGGATTTTTTCTTCAGGAACATGGAATTGTTCGATGATGTCTTTTTTTGTGTGTTTGGAGACGGCGATGATTTTTTTGGCTCTACGGACAGCATTTCGGATAGTGAGCGCGTAGGCGAGGCGATAAAAAAAGGCGCGCATTTTGCGGCCGGGAAAGAAAGAAAGCGTGAGGTCGTGGATGGTGACGAGATAAGGACGGCGATAAAAAATCGGAATATTGAAATGAGCGAAGTGGACAAGGTCGAGACGCTCCTTATTCAAAAGACGGAGAAAACGGGTCTGCTCTTTAAAAGAATAGTGTTTGGCGTTGACGAGAATTTTTTGGACATGCGGCGATGGCTGAAATTCGTGAAATTCTGGATTGTTAAAAAAAAGGACGAAGTCGTGAGGAAAATTTTGGACTTTGTTTAAAGTGATGAGTTGTTCGACGAGTTCCTTTGTATAACGGCCGATGCCGGTGAAGCGGGAACTATACATTCTGCAGTCGATTCCAATGCGCATAAAAGGGGTTAGCAGTGGCAGTTTAGAAGAAATTCGCTTGTAATTAAAGGCGGAATGGATTATTTTTAGCGCGCTCTTGGAGCGGCCTTATAAGGCCGACTTCCAAAGAGGTGACATTTTTCAACGCGGAGCGGTAGTTCAGCTGGTTAGAACGCCACACTGTCACTGTGGAGGTCGCGGGTTCGAGTCCCGTCCGTTCCGCCATTTAGAAAGATTAGCTGTTGTTTATTAACTAAAATGTAACGTATTTTTTTGATTTTCGTTTAAAAAATAATAAATAATAACATTCCTGTATGTGCTGGAGTTTTGCTATCGTTAATGGCCAACTGGCGGAAATTTTTTGGGAAAGGGAAGAGGGGAAGTTGTCTCCTCACGGACATGCCTACGTAAAGAGGTCCGAGTACAGGACTAAGCAGGAGCAAAGGTATATCGACAAAGATATTGAAAAATACCGTTTCGTTTATAGAAAAGGTGAATATAAAAGTTCGTAAAGAATTCACTCCGTTCCTCCATTTAAATTGTTGTACTGAAACCGACAACAGGAAATTTCGGAATTGTCTTGATTTTTGGGATTTTGAGTTTAGAATTCGGAGTCCATGAAGAAGATTTTGAAAAAGAAAAGAGCGGACGATAACGAACCTCTGACTAGAGGGGAGTTTAGGGCGGCTATATATGGAATTGAAGGGCGTATTGATGGAATCGAAGGGCGTATTGATGGAATCGAGAGACGCATGGACGGAATTGAAGGGCGCATGGACAACTTCGAGAGACGCATGGACAACTTCGAGAGACGCATGGACAACTTCGAGAGAACTTTCGCGACCAAGGTTGATTTGGACAACGCGATGACGAATATGAAAAATTATGTTGATCGTGGCTTTTATGAAATTAAAGAGCAAATGTATACGAAAGAAGATCATGCAAAGTTTATGGTTTGGATGGAAGAAGCGATGACGGAACTGCGGGATTCCAGAGATAGCAGGGTTTTAAATGATCGCCATTTACTCCAACACGACGACAAGCTTGTAAATCATGAGAAACGGATTTGTGTGCTGGAGAGAAAATAAGGAAAGTTTCAATTTGACATTTTGTCGAAATAGTCTATATTCGAGCCACATATGAACTTTGTGATCGAATCAAAGAAGGCCAAGAAACTTTATCTCCCAGCGGAGTAAGTTCTTGATATTTGATTCCGAAGAACTCAGTCCGCTAAGAAGGCGGACTTTTTTAAAACTAAAAATTATGAATATTACAGTAGCAAAATTTGGAGGGACGTCAATGGGGAACGCGCAGGCGATCTCGCAAGTGGCGGATATCTTGGAGGCGACGGCCGGCGGAAAAGTGGCTGTAGTATCGGCGACTTCCGGCACGACAGACATGCTTTTAAAGCTGGGCGATTTGGCTGTGAGCGGAAAAAGCTGGAAAAAAGAATTCGAAGAATTGAAAGCAAAACATGCGGGAATTTTGAATGAGCTGAAAGTTGAAGTGGATTTGGCTGATTTTTTTAAAGAGATCAAAGGGTTGCTTGAGGGCGTTGGTATGATCAAAGAGATGTCGCTGAGCGCGAATGACCGACTTGTGAGTTTTGGCGAGAGGATAAGTAGTAGAATTTTGGCAGCGATTTTGAAAAAGAGAGGGGTCGGGTCCGAGGCGGTAGACGCTTTTGAAATTATTTTTACAGACAATGATTTTAAACATGGAAACGTGGATTTTGAAAAAACGGACAAGGCTGTGGCGGAAAAAATTCTGCCGATGTTGGAAAAAAACATCGTGCCTGTGGTAACGGGATTTATAGGGCAATCTGAAAGCGGCAAATACATCACGCTTGGACGGGGCGGGAGCGACTATACAGGCGGGATCGTGGCGGCGGCTTTGGGGGCTTCGGAATTGCAGATATGGACAGACGTGGAAGGAATTTTCAACGCCGATCCGAGGATTGTGAAAGAAGCGGGACCGATTGAAAAAGTTTCTTTTA
Organism: Candidatus Altimarinota bacterium; assembly: GCA_041658805.1. Lineage (GTDB taxonomy): Bacteria > Patescibacteriota > Gracilibacteria > UBA1369 > LOWO2-01-FULL-3 > JBAZZM01. The sequence continues at coordinate 11,776 of JBAZZM010000017.1, forward strand.
ATGAGGCGAGTGAGTTGGCGTATTTTGGGGCGAAAGTTTTGCATCCAAAAACGATTCAACCGGCGGTAAAAAAAGGGATTCCGGTAAAAGTGCTAAATACTTTTAATCCGAGCGCGAAAGGGACGCTGATAAATGAGGAGGAGACAAATTCTTTAAAATCTGTATCTTCGAAAAAAGGCATCAGCGTGATCAATATCTGCTCGAGCGGAATGTTGAACGCGCATGGTTTTATGGCCAAAATTTTTGAGGTGTTCGCAAAACACAAAGTGGCGGTAGACGTGGTGGCGACTTCGGAAGTGAGTGTTTCGATAACTGTGGACAGCGCTGTACCGGATGGACTGATGGAAGATTTGAAAAAAATCGGGGCGGTAACTTTGCAGGAAAAAATGGCGATTATTTGTTTGGTTGGAAATGGAATTAAAAACGATTCGACGGTGCTTGGAAAGATGTTTTCGGCTGTGACGGGCCACAATATCAGCATGGTGTCGCAGGGCGCTTCGCAGAGAAATGTGACGTTTTTGACGCGAGAGGAAGAGGCCACAGAGATCGTGCAAACTTTATTTAAAACATTTTTTAAAAAATAATTATGAGTGGAAAAGTTGTAGCAATCGCGGGCGCGACAGGCGCTGTGGGGGAGGAGATGATTCGTTGTTTGGGTGAGTTGAAGTTTCCTGTCAAGGAATTAAGGCTGCTGGCTTCGGAGAGGTCTGCTGGGAAAATTGTCAAAACACCGTTTGGCGAAATAAGCGTGCAGGCGATTTCGGAAGAGGCTTTTAAAGGCTGTGATATCGCGCTGTTTTCGGCCGGAGGAGACGTGAGCAAGGAGTGGCGGGAACGCGTGGTAAAAGCGGGATGTCTGATGATTGATAATTCTTCGGCATTTCGATACGAAGATGATGTGCCGCTGGTGATTCCAGAGATAAATGCGGACGCGGCGATGAAACATCACGGGGTGATTTCGAATCCTAATTGCACAACGGCGATCGCGGCGATGGCGCTATGGCCACTATATAAGGAGTTTGGACTTAAAAAAATAATCGTGAGTACGTATCAGGCGACGAGTGGCGCAGGAGCGCAGGCAATGCAGGAATTACTGGATCAGACTCGGGAAGTTTTGGAAGGTAGACCGGCGAAAGCCGTGAAATTCGCGCACCCGATTCCATTCAATCTGATTCCGCATATAGATAAGTTTCAGGAAAACGGATACACGAAAGAAGAGATGAAGGTGGCGTGGGAGACGTGGAAAATTTTTGGTGATAAGGATATAAAAATTTCGTGCACGGCGGTGAGAATTCCGACTTTGAGAGCGCACAGCGAGAGCATCGTGATCGAGACGGAAAAGCCTGTGAACGCGGAAAAAGCCAGAGAAGTTTTGAGTAAGATGAGCGGACTAAAAGTGGTGGACGATCCGTCGAAAAACCTCTACCCGATGCCGCTAAACGTGAGCGGGAAGTTTGACGTGGAGGTGGGGCGTATTCGCCAGAATTTGGTTTTTGGCGAACATGGTTTAGAATTCTTTGTGTGCGGGGACCAGCTGTTACGAGGCGCGGCGCTGAATGCCGTGGAGATCGCAAAATTATTTATCTAAAATTTTATGAAAATTGCTTTAATCGGATATGGAAAAATGGGGCAGGCTGTGAAAAGAATAGGTGAAGAAAGGGGCTATGAATTTCCGGTTGTTGTGGATCACAACGTAAAAGAGGCAACGCATAAGCATGTGGACGCAAAAGTTTTGGATGTAGTGGACATGGTCGTGGATTTTTCGCTTGGGGAAAGCGTTTTGAAGCATATCGGGATATGCGCAGAGGCGGGGA
>JBAZZM010000018.1:0-13349 GCA_041658805.1 Candidatus Altimarinota bacterium
ACCGCGGGGCCAAGTGATAAGGCAGCGGTAACTACAATCAGGCGCCATGGCCAAGTGGTAAGGCAGCGGTTTGCAAAACCGTTATTCCCCGGTTCGAATCCGGGTGGCGCCTCCAATCCCCCCTTTACTTTTCCTCATCCCCCAGCCTATAATTCTCCCCAGTATCCCCTAACCTCATACTATGGGAAACGCAGAAGCTCTCGCTTTTATTTACGGGCCGTTTTATCTGGTGCTCGGCCTCTCGGTTTTGCTATACGCAAAATCCTGGCAAAAGCTCATCAGTCAGTGGGCCAGCGATCATTTTTCGCTCTTCCCGCTGGTATTCTTCATGATGCTTGCAGGTCTCACCAGCATCTATTTCTACAATGTCTGGGAATGGAATCTCTGGCTACTCGTCACCATCACCGGTTGGGCCTTTTTTGTAAAAGGTGCGTTTTACATGCTCGCTCCGGGCAGTTTGATAAAGAGCGTCATGAAAATGAAAAACAATCTCACCATGCTCTATTTTGGTGGATTGATCGCTTTGGTTATCGGCGCCGCGCTTTCCTACAACGTGTTTTTTGTTTAATTTTTTCAGACCGCTTAAAGGCCTCCTTCCAAAGGGGGCCTTTTTTTTGTAAGATGCATTCATGCCGATCAACAAAGGAAGCATCCTTTCCAAAAACATTCTCACCTCCGACGTCTTTGATTTTAGAATTAAAACCGACTCGCCTTTTGCTTTTAAAGCCGGTCAATACATCTCGATCAAGGTCTGTGACGACGCTAAAACACCCTGTTTCCGTCCCTATTCTATAGCCTCTTCCCCGCATCAGACAGACATTCTCGACATATGCCTCAAAGTCATACCAAACGGTCGCGCCACCACATGGCTAAGCACGCTCCAGCCAAATACTCCGGTCGAATTTCTCGGCCCCATCGGCAACTTCCTTTTCAAGCCAAGTCAGAAGACTGTTCTCTTTATCGCCACCGGCACAGGCATCGCCCCACTCAAGTCCATGCTTGAAGACGAACTCAATAAAGAAAACAAACAAAGCCTCCGCCTGATTTTCGGCGTCCGCCACATCAAGGACATTTTTTACAAAGAATTTTTTGAAAAGCTCGCAGCCAAACACACAAACTTTAAATTCACACTGACGCTCTCCCAACCGGAGGCCGTCCACGACGCCCAAACCGGACGCGTCACCGACTTCCTCCAAAACCTCACCATAGACCCCAAAAACACATCCGCCTACATCTGCGGCCTCAAGGCCATGATCACCGACGTCACCGCCATCCTCGAAAACAAGGGCATCCCAAAAGAAGAAATCCATTTTGAGAAATACGACTGATTTTTGGTGCCCGGGGTGGGAATCGAACCCACACCCCATTGCTGGAACAGGATTTTAAGTCCTGCGCGTCTACCAATTCCGCCACCCGGGCCTGTTTTTCAACTACTCCCCCATTCTTCATTTTTTTAGGCATAAAATCAACGCCACTATTGAAAAAAGTCCGTTTTTTTGCTAGAATATAAGGAAAACTAAACAAAAACCAAATGGGAGGAATGGGTCAAAATCCGGAAAAACCAAGCGTCCCTGAGGTCAAGAACGCGCCTGCGGACAAACAGCCGGTAGCCGGACAGCTACAGGATGATGTTGCTGATATGCTCGCTACGCCGGAAAAGAAAGAATTAACTCCGGAAGATTTGGAAAAGGCACAGAACTATCAAACAGCACAGTTACTTAAACTTGAGCGGGACAAGAAAGGAACGCTTTCCAACTACTATCTCAACGAACAAAAAGACAAAACTCTATATGCGGATTTTCGTGGTAATGAAAGAGCCTACTGGAACATCGGCGCAGGCGACATGTTGCCTATCACAGTGCGCAAAATCAAAGTCACAGATGACAAAGGGAATATCCGAGAAGGTGTTCGCTATCCGACATTTCAAGACGGCAATGTTACCCGCAGAGACCGTGTCGGCTACTACGATGACGACGGCTACATCCCGGTATTTTCAGGTTACAAGATCGACATCGTCGAAGTTGATGAAAAATTCGCAAATCGAACCGAGCTCGAATCCGAAGAAAAATCATTTTACGACGAAACCATAACTGCCGCCGAAATCAATGACAAACTGGAAATTATCAACGATCTGACTTCCAAACTTATCGCTGAAGTAAAAAGAGAAAATCCAAACATGAGTCACAAAGATGCCATGGAAAAAGCGGCCGAATTGGCAAAGAAAAAAGCTGAATCAGCCACCGACGAAGAGGAAAAGAAAAATCTGGAACTGGCCTCTGAACATTGCAAAAAAATGGCCGAAGCCATAGCAAATATGCCTGATTTCGACATCAACCGTTACCTACGCGAAATAGCCTCCATCGAGAGCGGAGCCAAAGGCTATATGGCTAGAAACGATCGCACTGCCAGACAGATGGGAGTCAGCCACATGAAATATGCTTGGGGAAAATATCAATTCATCACCTCGACACTTTTGGACTATGGCGTTGATCTGCGTGGATCTTCCGGCATCGATGAAAGCAAGGTCCAAGATTTCCTCCATAATCACGAACTTCAGGAAACCATCATGCTGAAATACACAATGAAAAATTTGACAAAGTGGCAGGCAAACGGCACTTTGGAAAACTTACAGCAAAACGGTATTTCTATCGGAAAAGCTCTGGCCGCGGCACATCTCGGCGGTCCGGGCAAAGTCCGCGAAAACGGCACAATCGCAGGAATGACAGACTACTTTGGAACAAGCGGTTCGGGATATATGAGCCGTGTTAGCTAAGCCACCTCCAGCCCCAGCAAATTCAGTATCTGATTAAATTGTTCCAGACTCTTAACAAATACTAAATATCCGGCAACGCAGCTTTGCAATTTGCCATCGCCTCCAAAAATAGCGACCGGCATATTAGAAACACCGGATGCGAAAACCTTCAAGTGTCCACCTTGAACCGCAAAAGCCCAATTTCTATCAAAAAGTTCTTGAATACTAAATATTGGTTGTGATTGAATTCCATAGCCAGCAATTATCCTTTGGACTTTTTCAGCCATTTCATCGACAACATCATCACCCTCATGAGCAGCTTCATTCATAAAATTTGTTAAAGGATAGGATAATAACAAATCCCCTACTCCCTCGTCAACAACCTATACAAGTTTTCGCATATCCCAGCCCTCTTCATTCCACCCGATCCCCCAAAAGTCGTCCCCGTCTCCTCCAGTATTCCCAGCTCTTTGGCCTTGCTCACATATGGCGCAAACCACTCCCCCATCCCAACATCACTAAACGGCTTCACACTCACAGTTCCCGTCGCCACATCCTGCGAATTGAGTAGCATTTTCAAACTCTCCACTTTGTTTACCGTCTGCGCCGGCCGGAAATTTCCATCGCTATAACCGGTCACCCATCCCTGCTCTTTCGCATAGCACACATATGGCGCAAACCACTCCGTCTTCACATCTTTAAAGCAATTCCCATATTGATTCGCATCCGGTGTCACACCTTTTCCTTCAACCAGAATTTTCAACAATTCCGCACGATTTACCGTTTTGTCCGGCTTGAATGTCCCGTCACTATAGCCATTGATAATTCCCCGATCCTTCAAATACATAATTGCCGTCCGGTTTTTATGCGTAGCCGCCAAATCGCTGAAAGTGCTGACACCCAAATCCGCATCCGACAAACTCGTATCCGTCAGATAACTCTCCGAGCTGGCAAAAAACGCCCCACCGTAGGTGATCTCATCTTTGTTGTCCACCAAACCTATTCCCTTCAAATAGTGATTGATCTCTTTAATTACAAAATTCCCGCCGTTCGAATCCACCAGACTGATCGTACAATTTTCTTCCACCGCGCTATCCCTCAAAGAACCGAAAGTATAACTGTCCAGCAATTTGTATGAGCAATTTTGCGAAGCCTGCAAAAACACCTTATCCCATTCATCCAGTCCCCAGATCGGATAAGAATCTTTTTCCAGAACCGCAGCAATCGTCTTTTTCGAAAAAACCTTGGCCTGTTTTACGGCCTTGCCGTCCACCTCATAACCATAAACCGAATCACCGAAAATCTGATAACTGACTTTTCGACTGCCTCCGTCACTGACATAGGTGACACAATCTTTTCGCGAACTGCAAGCCGTCGTCGTAATTTCCGAATCAGAACTCTCCATCTTGCCGTCACTGGTCTTCAACTGCTCTTTGTAGCGCCAACTTGCTCCCGTACTAAAAATAAAATAATCCGCCAGATTCACATTTTCCATCGAACTGTCGATCTGCCCTCCAAGAATCGCATCGTCGCGTTCCGCCGAATATGCATATGGATATACTTTCTCTTTAAAAACATCGTAACTCGATCCATCGATATTTATCACGCTCACGATCATCACGATTTTGTCGTAACTTCCATCCGATGGAATTATAAAAGTTTTGGTTTCGCCACGTTCCACCAAATAATCCACCACATTGTCATAGTCCACTTTTCCGCTATCTATAGACAAAAAAGTCACATACATATCCGCACCGTTATTGGCCGTAAAATTCACGGTCAAATTGCTCGGCCGATTGTTCACATCAAACTCTATATAATTGGAAGCAAAAAAATGCGGCGCCTGGGTCACATTTGAAATCGTAATTTTCTCCGTTGGAAAAGTTGTGTGCGTTTTCGTGATTTTCACCGGCTTATAATTTTTCCCATCAGTGTATTTACTGTAATCATAATTCCAAGTCACATATTCCAAAAAAGCCTCGGTGATATTGCTGTCCTGTCTTTGTAGCGCGTTATCAATCGCGATAAAACTTCGGTAAATGGAATCCGTCGCCGCCACATCGGAGTATTCCTCCAGCATGTCTTTCACAATTCCGCGACCAAATGCTTTATGCAGATAGCTATACCAGACAAAAGAACCGTAATTTGCGTAGTCATCGTAAGCCGTCGGTCCGAAAATCGACTTCTCCGGCGCCAGCGAAGGCGAATCCTCCAAAAACCCCAGATATCCTTTGTCCCAAGTCACAACCTGACTCTGCATCAAAACCGCGGTGCCCTCGATAAAGTTGTCATATTTCCCGTCCTCGCCCATATAATCTCCCAAATATCCGTATTGTATTGAATGAAAAACTTCATGCGCAATCGTCGCCATCGTCGCGTATTTCTTTTGCCAGATATCAATCGCCAGATAAGGCCCGATGTCGGCATCGGAATGATCAAAATACCCCAAAATCCCCTCATCCTGAAGCGGCAGGAAAAACACCGGCAACTGCGTTTCCCACCACCTTATAAACTTATAAGCGGAACTCGAACCGAAATATTTATCCGCCACGGTTTTGAAACTGCCCGCCGCCTGATCAATATCATCCGGAATTTTATTCAGATTTTTATCGAATGTCGTCCACGAATCATATGTGATCGTTCCGCCCGCCCCACCGTCCGACAAAATTCCCTCCACAACTTCCGTCGGCGTAAAATATTGGAAATTGGAGTCCCGAAAATAAATCCAGTCTTGATCCCCATAAAAACCCAAAGCCGGATAAAAAGTGCCGCTGGCATTGGTCAGAAAATCGCCCAGATCGGTGGCATACTTTGTACAGGCACTCCCCTGCTTCGCCAGACAATAACTAAAGCTGGCCGCATGGGCAGACAGTCCCATCGCCGCAAACATCACCATCCCTAAAATAAAATAAAAAAATCGCTTCACGGGGCAAATTCTAACATGGGAATATAATATGCTACAATACTCACATGTTTCAGCCAAAAGTCCTTTTCGAAGACGAACATTTACTGGCCATCGAGAAACCGGCCGGTATGCTCACCGTAGCCTCAAATCCGAGCAAACGCGATTTGCTTTCCTTTGTCCGTGCCGCCTTTACAAAAGAAAACTCCCGCATCCGCCCAATCAACCGTCTGGACCGCGAATCGAGCGGCATCGTCCTCTATGCAAAAACAAAAGAATGCTACGAAGAAGCCGTCGAAAAGAAAAAACTCGGCCACGCCGAAAAAACTTATCTGGCTCTGGTTGAAGACCGCATGAAATTCAAGAATGGTAAAATCACTTCTCCGCTACCGGCCCGCCGCGACGGTAAAGCCAAACTTCCGGCCGTCACCTCCTATCACACCATCAAAGAAATCCATTTTGGCCATGGCCTCCGCGCCACCCTGATCCAAGCCAAAATCCGCACCGGCCGTTTCCACCAGATCCGCCGCCACTTCGCCCACATCGGCCACCCGCTGATCGTCGATTTCGATTATCAGGACCGCGAAACCTTTCGACGTTACCGCTCCGAAACCGGCATGCGCCACTTTCTCCTCCACTGCGAAAAAATGAATTTCCCTCATTTTGTCACCGGAAAACCACTCGAAATCACCTGTCCTCCACCCGAAGATTTTAAATCTCGGATAAATCCTCGGCCACGCTCCTAAAGAGCAAATGTCTCACCAGCCGCCTCGAAACTTCCAGCCCCCATTCAAAACCGTTATAAGTCACATGTTCCAGCCTCGGCTCGCCATTTTCAAGCGCTATCCAGCCCACCTGCCCGAAACGGGTCAGAGGCGCGATCAAAGCCTTTTCGCTGATCTTCCCAAGATGCGAATGCCCCATCATCACAGAGTCCACGCCATACATTTCGGCTGAAACTCCGGCCTGCTTTTCCAGACACTTATTGATTTTTTTCAGCCTTCTCCTGCGCAAATACGTGTCCCCGAGCAGATTCACCATAAAGGCCTCCCAATTGATATAGTAGCGGAGTTTATGCAGCCCCAGAGGCTCCTTGCCCAAAATTTCCCGTCCAAAAATTGTCAGAAACGGCCGTTCCATCATTTCGAAAATATCGCTATAAACCACCTCATCGCGATTTTTATAATAGCGATTCCCATGCTCCACCAAAATTCTTTTGCCGTTTGAAAACTCCAAAACAAATTCCTTCCCTATAAAATCAAAAAACTTTTTCCCAAACTCTCCATACCATCTCTCCGGATCATGATTGCCATAAATCGCCAGAGTATCACGCATTTTCAATAAATCATGAAATTCCGCCATCAGACGCTGACTGGCGTATTTGCTATGTCGATAATTCCGAATCAGCTCCGGAATTCTCTTCGATTCGCAAAGCGTGGCCTCATAGAGATCTCCACCAAAAATAAAAACCGCGTCCGGATTTTCTTCCAACAACCGAACCAGATTCTTGAGCTGTCCGGGACTGTTGCCTTTAAAAGTCGGATCCAGATGCAAATCGGAAATAAAAAAGACCTTCCGCTCGCCCACCGAAAACACGTCCACCTCATGCGCCGGAACCTCCTCCACGCAAACTTCCTTCCCCATCAGAGAAACCTCCACCAAGCCCTTTTCTACAAGCTCCCGACGATGTGACAGTCTGGTATTCATAAGTCCGATACATGATAGTCAAAAGCCCGATATATACAAGCCGAAATTAAGGTTTTTTTAATATCTGCCACAAATCGAAAACCAAGGTATAGGGATCGTCCGGCGTCGGCTCAAAATTCCATTTTTCCTGAAAATATTTCTTTGATTCATCATGTAAAGCTTCCACAACCAACAAACGAAGTGGTAGATACGCTTTTAGGAGTCGCACAACCGCAACAACAAATTTTAGGACAATCTTGCCACATCCTTTGGACCTATAGCGCTCGTCAATCAACAATTGGCCGATAACAATCGCCGGCCTATCGTATAATCCCCTACTTTTAGAGGATTTTAGATTTTTCCTACGCATAGCCTTGAGTCCAAGAGCTACATATCCAATCATCATCTTCTCTTCATTTTTAATTACAAAAATTTTCGATACTAACTGCTGATTACATTTCTTGGCGCTATGATTAAAAAAATCCACCAACGGCTTATTCGCGGAAGAATAAACAAAACCTTCAGGAATCTTCTCTTCACGATAAGGATAAAAATCTAGAGATTGATACTTCATTTAAATAAATGTTCGGACCTTCTTTTCCATACTTTTGGCTCCGGAGTACAACTCTTTTTCGAAATTATTAAGAGTATGTCTGGATTCGTTTTTTCTAAGTTTTTCCTCCAGCCAATTCATAGACTTGTCAGACATCAAGATCGGTTCAGTTGGAGATTTAATTTTCATAGAAATGAATTATACGCAGACAATATACCAAAATTCGGAAAAAATAAAATTGACACATTAAATTCTGATTGCAAAAGACATAGGAACCCCACGACTAGTTACTTAACAATAGCATTACTCAATTAAAAATAAAGAAGTCAAAGAAAAAGACATTAACAGATAAAAGATTGTGGTAGACTACGAAGCGTAACCATTCTACAGATAATGTTCAACGCCACAGCACCAAGAAAAAAAGACCAAAATTCAAGTAGCAAAGGGGAGTTTAGCAATATTGGAAGTAGCACAAACGCCTTTTTCATATCAAAAAATAAACCAGAAACAGAAACAAAAACAATTGAAGAGCTGATTAATGACATATTTGAGAAAAAGAAATGAAAGACACATGCTACGGACTAATCGTTGACACCAATTTTTTCATCTCAGTAGTCAAAACCAAGGAGACAGATTTCAGGAAAGAAATTATAGAATTTTTAAAAGATAACAAATTATCTGATAAGAAAGTGTATTTTAGCACAATAACATATCTCGAATTATTCAAAAACAAAGACAAAAAAACAAGAAAAGAATATGAAAAGCTATTAAAAGAATATGGGGAAATAAACATCGATAAAAATATTGCAATGAACGCTTCCAATTTATCAAATGCTGTTGAGTATTTTTACGACCAAAAAGAAATTGCTGATGCAGATTCAATCATAGGAGCAACGGCATTTTCTAATCAATTGTGGGTTATTACTACAAACATAAAGGACTTCAAAGCACCTTTATTTAGTATTAAACATACTAAAGTTTTTATTGATAAAAAGAGATATATTGCGATCTATGTATTAGAGCCAAATCAAGATGCCATGAAAGCCTTTCTTGGAAACTGTCAAGAGTACGCTTACGAAACAACAAATAGAGAACAGCGAAAGATTGAAGAACCAAAATTAGCCACTTTTAAAGAGATAGAAGAGTTGATAAAAGCTTTGGAAGAAGTTAAAGAAAGACAAAGAAACAATTAAAAAAGATCTACTCCATTCAAACTTTCCTGCAATCCCTTCGAACTCATCCTCACGTAAATCATCGTAGAAGTAATTTCGCGGTGCCCCATGATCTCCTAGACCGTGGGTTTTGTCTTAAAGACAATTATATGCAGTATTATATGGATAATCTTCAACGCACCCCACAAAATCATCATATTCATTCTGTAAATCATCTTTCTCGTATTGAAGACTGTCATATTCGTTTTGCAAATTAATCCTACTAGTGTTTTCCGCGTAATAAGAATCAGCCCATTCTTGAGCCGTTTTCCCCTCATATTTTCCTATACTACATCCACTCATCAATAACGCTAACGAAATAACTAGTAATATCCTTTTCATAAATACAAAGTTATATTTTAATTTATTCAATATAACGATAACAAAGATTATCGACTACATCTAATTTATATCCATCGTTACAGGAACAAGGGGGAGACATGGGAGAATTGTCAGTAGAATTAGGAGGGCAATCTTGCCCATATGAGTAATTTATGAACAAAGATAAGGTAAACTCTTTACTATCAATAACATCTTTGTTTACTGCGATAGAGGTAACAATATCTTCAGGTTTTACATATAAATTTTCTACTAACATTCCACCATTACTAAATTTGACCGGGATATAGGATTCTTGTTCAATTACAAATTTTGTATCTAATGCATATTCACTACCTTCATTAATAATTACATTCATTAATCCATTAAAATTTTTATCCTTGTAAACAGGAATATTTTTATCGGCCACCCATATTTCGTCATAAATAAACGCCTTCGAGGTATTATCTATGATGGCAGATAAATTTGAGGAAGTATATATACCTGCGGTATCAGAACTAGGATTAGCATCAATAGGAAGACTACAAGAAGAAAGAAACAGCATCGCAATCAGAAAGATTTTTTTCATACTCAAAGCAATTATTAATACAACAAGGGGTATTTTCTGTAACATTCATCCTTCTGCGCTTTCACCTTCGCATCAACATCACCAGAACGCGTTTTTGGCAACAAACACATTCCATATTCATCCACATTGTAATCTGGAGTTGAGACTTTACAGTCCTCCTTATTAGAGACATCTGTTTGCCAGCTATAAACATTTGCTCTGCAATCCTCCCAAGCACTATCCACATCCACTTTCCATGCTTTACACTCATTCGCCCAGAAATAATTATAGTCCAATTCAGCCTGAGTGATACAAGCATCCAAAAGTTCTTTTTGTTTCTCTTTTTCCAACTCGTTTTCTGTAATTTTCCACTGTTCCTCTTCATATTTCTGCTTCTCCAAATCCAACGCTGCTTGATTATAGCTTGGTAAAGCATACAAAAAATAGTACCCAACAGGAAAAATCAAAAGAACGCCTAGAACAACAACAACAAAATGAAAATATTCTTTTAATTTGTTCATGTTTTTAGGCATAAAGAATGCTTCAACACCTGCTTCTGCAACATCACCCACCTGCAGACAAACAGATTGTAGTAGTCTTCACACCACTATGTCCAAGCATTTTTTAAAAAGACAGCAAAACAAGCTTTAAATTACAAGCCTTTCTGGTGGGTCGGCCGGGACTCGAACCCGGGACCAATTGCTTAAGAGGCAACTGCTCTACCAGCTGAGCTACCGACCCGCAAAAGTCAAAACAGCGCAAAAAATCTATCACCGCAACTCCCCTCGCGCAAGCTTATTTAAAGAGCACCTTGCCGCTAACATTGTTAATCTTCACAACACCGTCGACGATTTCGCCGTTCACGTTTTCCAACCGGATTTCTCCGGTCCCCCACCACTTGCTGAATCTGATGATCCTGTTTTCATCGGGTAAAACAACCATTCCCTTAACATTGTCAAATTTCGCCGCCTGCGTTTCCCAGTCCATTAGCCCGGTCAGATCAAAAGTAAACGGATTGCTGTCCCCGGCCCTCTTCATCGTCAAAACATTGTCTTTAAGGCTAAAACCATATTTCCCATCACCAATTATCATTTCATAATCAACTTCACCCATTGGCGGTTGATCAGGATAATCATTTCCATAAAAAGAAGCCATGTAAGTAAAACCTTCTACATTGTCCACGCAACTCCCAGTCATCCCGCAATCCACATTCATATAAAAACTATTCTCCGGCATCCCGTAGTTCGGCGCCACCCCGATCAGCGTCATGATTTTGTCGCTCGTCTGCCACGGATCATGATCCACCGCCATGCCTTTCAGATCGCTCGTAAACGACCTCTGCAAACCCTCGACTCCATGTGTCATCACAAGATATTGAATTATCGAAGTCACGCTCGTCGCGTCTTCTCCGTTGATATTCGCGCTCTTTTGTTCTACGAATTTTCCATTCTCCATCATCCCGTTTTTCTCAAACAGCGCCTGCAGTCTCCCCAGCTGATCCGCCTCCGATATGCCAAAAGCACCCACCGGTCCGCCAGCCATGCTCACCAGCAGAGCCACAAAAATTCCGGCCGGCAAAATCTTCAGATCTTTCTTTTTTGAGAATAGGAAATAGCCCGCCATCACCAGTAACCAGATTCCAAAAAGCACGATAAAATATCTCGGCTCAGTCATTCCATAATCCTGAATCCTAAGCCAAACCGCGAAAAACAGCACAGCCACAAGCGGCACCAGCAAAGCAAAAAGAGTCTTCCTGAAAAAGCCGACAAAACTGATGAATTTTTCCTTCACCGCGAAGCTGAAAAAATAAGTCATCACGCCCACAAATGAAAAGGCCATGATCCAAATCGCCACGCCGCCCTCCGGCCACTGCCAGAGCCCCACGATCTTGCCCGTGTAGGCGTAAAGCACGATCAGATACAGCGAGGTCAGTGGCACCAAAAAATACTCCACGATGAGCTTTAGCGCCCGTGGATACTCGGTGGTTTTATCCAATTTTTTAAAATCAGAAGGAACTCCAAAAAGGAAATAAGTCACAGCCAAAATCCCAGTAATTACAAACCACACATCGCCATAATATTCGCCGTCAATCGTGATACTAAAAAGATAATCCACCGAAGCCAGTAACATCACCACGCCCAAAAAGAGAATTCCAAAAAATACGAAAGCCGCCAAAAATCTCTTTATCAAGGCCAAAGTCCACTGCCAAAAACCGTTCACAATGCCTTTTTTCATGAAGGGAGCCAGCAAAATAAGCATCAACGCCATTCCGGAAATGATCGTAAATTTCATGAAATCTTTTTCCAGCCAGTCCGGATAATTTTTGAAAAAGAACAGATACGAACCAAGTCCCACCACCAAAACTCCGATCCTCCCGATCCAAAACTCTTTTGTTTTCCCTCCTCTTGATTCCACAAAAATATCCACGGCAAAAGCCAGCAAGAACACAAAAATCATCGTCAAAATCACGGAAATAAAAGTTTGTTGAAGAAAAAACTCCGGAGTTCGCGAACCGTCATACATGGCATAGGCATTACGCGCCAAATGATTCGAGCGCACCGCACAAACCACGGCCGTAAAAGCGGCCAGCATCGAAATCGGAAACCGCTTTACCGCGGTCAAAAACTTTTCATACAGATCAGAAATTGAGGGAAATTTCATAAAGAGGGGTTAAGTATTGTCGGACCGAAATCAGTCTCAATCAAAAACCAATAAAAAGATAGTCCAAAACCGACTACCAAGTCAAAAATACAGCACAATTACAATTCCATATGCGCCACCCACTTTCTTGCGTCCTTTCTCCCACTTCACCACTTTTTCGTCTTTCGGCAACCACCGATTTTCCTCTGATGCAAGCCGAAAAATCGAGTTTTATCGCGCAATATTTCGCGACTTTACGCCACTTCAAATCCTTGATTTTTGGCTAGAGAAAGCTAAAATTCAAGTATCAATAAGTCTATTTTTTAACCTCAAAACTATGAAAACTCTTTCCGACGAAAAACTCTACGAGCGCTGCAAATTTTACGGCAAACTCGCTCTCAACTATCGTAACAAATTTATTGGCCTCCTACCGGAAGCAAATCGTCGCAGATTATACGAACAAAAAGGTTTTAGTTCGATTTTTGAATTTGCTTTCAAATTGGCCGGTTTGAGCGAAAAACAAGTTCGAATCGCTCTCAATCTCGAAAAAAGTTTTTTGGACAAACCTGTCTTATGTGAACTTTTTACCACAGGCAAAGTAAGTGCCAATAAATTGGCTCGGATCACTTCCATCGCCACGGTCAAAAATCAGGACTTTTTATCCAATCAAGTTCAACTGCTTCCAAAAAGAGCGCTAGAAACTTTGGTCCGTGACTTGC
>JBAZZM010000019.1:0-13346 GCA_041658805.1 Candidatus Altimarinota bacterium
GCCTTTTTAAAAATTCTGCCAATCAAACTTTTTCCGCCGTCCTCCAGAAATTCGAAGACAAAAAAATCTCCGTCAAAAACGACGCCGAAGCTTCCAAAATTCTTCAAGATCTCCAAGGTGCGAATTACAAAGTGTCCGCCCTTGAACAAAAAGAAGTCAACCGTCATCCCGCCCCTCCTTTCATCACCTCCACCCTTCAGCAGGAAGCCTCGCGCAAGCTCGGCTTCTCCGTCAAAAAAACGATGATGATCGCCCAACAATTATATGAAGGTGTGGAAATAGGCACAGGCCAGACCGGTTTGATCACATACATGCGTACCGACAGTGTCAATCTCGCACAGCAGGCCCTGCGTCAGGCCAAAGAAGTTATCGAAAAAGAATTCGGCCACGAATATGCTCTCGAAACTCCACGCTACTACAAAGGTCGCAAGCGCGCGCAGGAAGCGCACGAAGCCATTCGTCCCGTCGACCTCACTCTCAAGCCGGAATACGTCGCGCAGTATCTTTCCAAAGATCAGCTCAAACTTTACGATCTCATCTGGAAACGCGCCCTTGCCTGTCAGATGGCGCCGGC
The DNA here is from genome assembly GCA_041658805.1 of Candidatus Altimarinota bacterium. Classification (GTDB taxonomy): domain Bacteria; phylum Patescibacteriota; class Gracilibacteria; order UBA1369; family LOWO2-01-FULL-3; genus JBAZZM01. The sequence goes on from JBAZZM010000019.1 coordinate 575, forward strand.
AATTCTCAACCAAACCGCGGCAGACATCACAGCAAACAATTACACTTTCCGCGCCACCGGCCAGAGCATCAAATTTGCCGGATTTATCAAGGTCTATCTCGAAGGCCACGACACCGAGGAGGAAGACAAGGAAGACGATGAAAATTTCCTTCCGCCACTCGCCGAAGGCGAATCCGTCTCCGCTGAAAACATCACAAAAAATCAGCATTTCACGAAACCTCCAGCCCGCTACACCGAGGCATCTCTCGTCAAAAAACTCGAAGCCGAAGGCATCGGCCGCCCATCCACTTACGCTCCGACTATCGGCACCATCATGACCCGCGGCTATATTGAAAAGGAAGGCAAAGCCCTGCGTCCCACCGACATCGCCATGATCGTCACCGACATGCTCACCGACAATTTTCCGCAGATCGTCGACTATCAATTTACCGCTGAAATGGAGGACAAGCTCGATTTGATAGAAGAAGGCAAAGAAAAATGGGTCCCCGTGATCCGCAATTTTTACGACCCGTTTCACACTCTAGTCGAACTTAAGAACGAAGCCCTTCAAAAATCCGACATTCTTCACAAAAATATCCTCGGGATAGAACCGGTGTCCGGACTTGAAGTGATCGTCCGTCACGGCCGTTTCGGCTCATACGTCCAGCTCGGCGAATGGAATGAGGAAGATCGAAAAAACAAGGTCAACACCCCGCGCCGCGCCAGCATTCCAAAAGGCCAAAATTTTGAAACCGTCACTCTCGAAGAAGCTTTAAAGCTCCTCGATTTTCCACGTCAGCTCGGCCAAAACGCCACCGGCGAAGACGTCTCCGTCAACCTCGGCCCATACGGCCCATATATAAAGGTGGGCAAGGCAAACTATTCCCTGCCTGAAACATACAGCCCGACCACAGTCCAGTTGAGCGATCTCGACAATGTGATCGCCGAAGAAAAAGCCAAACGCGAACTGGCCAAAAAACCGCTCAAAGAGCTCGGCGCCAATCCCGAAACAAACGCTCAAATTCTCATCAAAACCGGCCGCTTCGGCCCATATGTCACCGACGGCAAAACCAACGCCTCCCTCGGCAAACGCGACCTCGACGACATCACTTTCGAAGTCGCCCTCGAAATGCTAAAGAAAAAAGCCTCCATGCCGAAAAGGCGCTTCAAGAAAAAGAAATAGCGGAACCCTCCTTCCGCAAAATTTGGCACACATATCAGGTGCAACATTTCCATATGGCCACGCCCCTGTTCATGACAGGCCATAGATAGCCGGACAACTCCCTGTCGGAATATACAGCAAAAAGACAGCAAAACGGACACGGGCTACGGGGCCATATGCGCCCCCTGTTTAACCAACCTTAACCCCACCACCACCCTCCAGCCACCTACCAAAATTCCGCCTCCTTCGCCCTTCCCCTCTGCCCCTTTTCGTGTTATAATAATACGAGCGCGAAAACCGTCCAAAACCAAAACAAATGCAATACACGAAGGAAAAAATCGAATCTCTCCAAAAACGCTGGCTCACTCCGCACGGCAAAAAGCTCGTCAGAATCATCAAGGATTCTCACTGCTATCTTTCGCCAGTCATATTCCGCCAAAAGATAAAAAATCTGCCAATGGCCAAGAACGAGGAAGTCGCCGACAGCATCGACTTGCGCGGCATCCCTCTTTCCGGCTTTGATTTCCGCGTCACTGTTCAGGAAGACGACGACGGTTTTTCCGAGGACATCGCCATTTTTTCAAACATTCATTTTGAAGGCGCCACTCTCCGCCATTGCAATTTCGAAGGCGGCAAAATACATAACTGCTATTTCGAAAACGCCGATCTCTCCCATTCCGAATTCAACAACACCACTTTCAACACCTGCAATTTTCAGGAATCCGATCTCTCCGGCACAGACTTCCACGGCGCAAAACTGATTAGTTGCGACTTCCTCGACGCCACGATAAAGGATGTCGCCTTCGACTCAACCATCATCGACCAAAAAACAAATTTTGGCAAAATCCTCAAGTCCGAAAAGGAAAAGAATTTTCACTTTGCCTCTATCGAATACAGGCAGATCACGGAGATGTACAAAAACTCCAGCCTCAATAATCTCGCCGACAAATTCCACTACAAAGAATTGATCGCAAAAAGAAAAAACCTCCCGCTCCAAAATCCATACCGCTTGCTAAGCTATGTTTTCGGCGACCTGCTCTCTAAATACGGTACGTCATACCTCAGAATTTTTGGCTGGGTGATCGTCGTCATTGTCGGCTGTGCCGCCGCTTATTTCCTCAACGACAGTCTTTTATTCAACAACGACCTCGTCAAAGTCACCTTTGCCGATTCGCTTTATTTCAGCATCAGCACTTTTACCACTCTCGGTTACGGCGACTACCACGCCATCGGTTGGATGCGCTTTTTGGCCGGCTTTGAAAGTTTTGTCGGCGTCACCCTTATGTCACTCTTCACCGTTATCGCCACCCGCAAAATTATTCGCGACTAAAAACTCCTTTGCTTTAGAGATTGCCTTCCCCCTATGGCTGATTTTATTTTTCTCTTCCGCCGAAAGCGCCGCATATACTTTATCTATTCCGTCCGGTTTAAAACACGAACTCAACGGCAAACCTTTTAGAATGGGTGTCTCGAGTTTTTTCGTGATTTTTCCGGACGTCTCACCGATAAAAATCTGCACATTGTTTCCGTCCACCACGCACGCCGCGCACACGAAACTTGCGCCCCTTTTTTCATCCGGAACTTCTTCCATTTTCCTCAAAAAGAAATCAATCCACTCTTGATCACTCGCGCACTCCCCGGCCCCCCATCTTCGCGTCTTTACGCCCAGCTCCCCCTTCAAAGCGTCCACTAAAATCCCTGAATCCTCAGCCAAAGTCAGCATCTTCGTCTTCCTCGCATAATAGCTCGCCTTCTTGAAAGCATTTTCCTGAAAAGTTTCCCCATCCTCGACAAAATCCGCGTCCCCCAAATTCAAATCCCCTAAAAAAACTGTCTTCAAATCCGCCCCGTCAAAAACCTCAACTATCTCTCGATACTTTCCCGGATTCTTCGTCGCTATTAAAAGTTCGCGCATATTTTTTGATTCGGAATTCAGACTGCCTGCGCACAAAAGTATACTGCAAAAACCATTTATCCACATCCAGCTTCAGATCAAGTCCACCCTCATCTTTACGGGCAATCTTAATCACGCTTTCCACCGCGATCCTCTCTCCGAAATATCCACAAATCCGATCACTCACCTTTTTATTTACCAGAGATTTTTCGCCTGACGAAAAATCTCCTTCAAAATCCACTTCCACGCTACAAGCCGTCGGATACCCCCTCTGCACCGGAAACAGATGCGAAAAATCCACGTTTTTCAGCAGCAAAGCCGCCACCACAATCACGACTAGCAAAGCCGGTATGGCCGCCAAAGCAAACTTCCATTTTTCAAAAAACTCCAAAACCCTTTCTCTTTTTTCGAATTTATCAAGCTCATCAATCGCAACTTCCTCTGTCTTCACCTCATCCATCTTCCCGGTTCTCCATGCCTCTCTTTCCTCGACACTCATCTCCTTCACGGCGTCCACAAATATTTTCGCCGGATCTCCGGACCCACGGGCCGCCACCTCCTCGGTCGCCTCCGGCTTCACCCAGGGCGATACGATCGGCGCCTCCTTCGTCGGCGCCACTACAGCATCCACATTTATCGCAAAATCACGCTTTCCCACACGCCCCGCCAAATCCGCCCGCAAACTCAACCTGAAAGATTCCGGAACTTCGATCTTTTCCATATCCCGTACCTTGGAAAGCAATCCGCTGATTTCGCCAAAATAAACTCCGTGTCTTTCGTCGCTCTCCCCAAAAAGCAGTAAATGCGCCCTCTTCAAAACACGATAAATTTTTGCCCCGATGCTCCCTTCTTCGGAACCCAGTACCAGCATCACGTCGCCATCCGTCACTTCTTCAAAAAATTTCAGCCTCAAAATTTCCCTCTCCTCCATCGACAACTTCGCGAGCATTTTATTTACCTTTTCCACATCCCCGCCGCCACCGGTTTTTTCCGAAACTTCAATCAAGCCCTGCTTTTCGGGAAAACTCGCTTTATTGATAAAACTAAAAATCCGCGGCCGCGCCAAACTATAAAGCCAAACCGCATAACTCGTCTCCGTCGGCGTCTCCTGCACCTTGGAAATCGCGTCCAGATAAGTCAGCCTGACTATTCTTTCCGCCTCGGAAAGGTCCCCCACGCGCCTAAAAACGTATTTATATAGTCCCTCAAAACTGGCTTCAAACAGCAGCAAAAACTGCTTCCAGTTACCATTTTTTATCTCTTGAATGCACTGCCTTTCAACGTATAAATCCATCTCCGTTTAATTAAGCCCCAAATTAAGGCTTAATTATAAAATTTCCGGCGAAGAAGTCAACACATTGCGCCTCTTTCTTCGCTCGACAATCTCCTTATCATATTGTGCGGCTCTCTCATATGCCAACACAAACATTTTCCTGAACGCATCCACAACTTCACGGCTTTCGATGATTACCCCAAATTTTTCCTTCAACGACATGATCGCGATTTTATCATCGTAAATATTTATTTCCGGAGAAATTTTGAATCTTTCCGGCACAATCTTCGTAGCTCTCAAATGCTTTTTATCCAAAGCCTTTATTCTCCGCGACTCCCCACTGTCAGCCAACAAACAGTCCACCTGAATACCTTTAACGGTTCGCCTTTCGTAATATTCCGGAATATATCCGGGGAAAAAAGCGTGAGCGTCTTCGATCGAAGTATAAGCTAAAATCTTAGTCTTTGCCGTTAAAGTATCTTCATATGCCGTAATAATCCCGTCCACGCCATCATAGTAGCGAACGTGCAAAGGCTTCTCGGGATCATGATAAACCGATTTTAATTCAGGCATCATCTCTTCCGCTTCTTTCAAAAACCTTTCACTATCAGCCACTTTTTTCTTCAGCATAAAAAGTAGCCTGTCTGGCGGCTCCACAGAGTAAAGCGCCTTCTTTTCGTCATCGCTCAAACTTATCAAACCATAGCTCATCAACGCATTAAGCAGATGATACGTGTTTGTTCTCATCACTCTGGCTCGCCGCGCGATCTCTGTCACACCGGCCGTCCCCAGCTCCATCAGAGCCAGATACACGCTAGCCTCCTTGTCCGAAAGTCCAAATTCAATCAGTTTCCTTATCATGCGCCCATTTTAGCAAAACCACCGCCTGTGTCAATGATATTTGACCAAAAACTTGCAAAATCACCATTTTCTCGCTTAATAAACAAACCTTAAAACAACCTCACTCCGCAAACGGATTCACGAGAACGCAAAACGACGCAGGAAAACAACTCTGCACCACGTCAAGACCTTCTCCAAAAAAACTGTTGACCGCGCTTCGACACTACTTTTAAATGGCAACCGAAGAGAAAGGGGGATTATCAAATTTTCCTCCTTCTCTCTTCACCAAACCTGGAACTAGCTTCTCGCTCTTCTTTTTCGCACCAAATTCACAGCTTCTCTCGCAGCCGCAATAATCGAAAACTCCCATAATTGCTTCTTATCAACCAGTGACAACACCCTCCCAGTACCAAGCTCCAAAAGATGATTGTTATGAAGAGACTGTTGATCGTAGGAGTCCGGATAACCCTCGATAGCCTGTGCCAAATTTTCGAAAAGACGCGCCACTACTTCCCCTTTTTCTACAACCTCATCCTTGCCCAACGAGCAAATAAACATATTTTTCTCGGCAGCAAACGCGGCCTCCTCGCCAGTCATAGGAAAAATTTCCAATACAATCGGGATAACTCGATCCAATGCTTCAGAATTTTCATGTAACGTATCCAACGCCTTTTCTACTATGGACCGCCAATCAAAATTCAATTTTTGAGCCTTAGCCCTGGCATAATCTCTATGAAAATTTGGAATCATCCACAAGGCGACACCCTGCCCATCTATGGATGGACCCAGCGGTAAGGGTGGAAGATCACTACCGGGAATGGCTCTGCTTGACTCCCATCCAGAATTTTTCGGAGCCCAGTTATGGGCCTCGACTGCTTTTCTTACCTTCTCTCTATGCTCGTCAGTAATCGGAACTCGATTCACTCGGGTAATACGCCCTTGTCCAAACGCCCTGACCGACCCGCATGGGTCTACCATGTAGGAATCCACAGCGCAAAAAGCGTTAGGAAATCTATCGAAAAATCTACCGTATTGCTCCTCCAGTCCTATCGTTTCATGATCACCACGATCAAGCACTCCTTCGACCAAGGCAACCCCGTGCCCGGCAAGCCTTTCAAGGGCAGCGTCCGTATTAAAAGTCTTCAAGCCTTCTTCTGGTTGTTCGGCAATTTCACGCATATTTAAGCCGCAACTCTATCAATTTCCACAATAAAGTCAATCTATTTCCCAAACCCGATCGTGAGCGTCGTCGACCCGTCGCCCTCCGTCGCCGTCACATTCATCGCCAGCCCGTCTTTTTCAAACGTAACATTCATGCTCGAAGCGATATTCACGCTGGCCTTCACCGTCCAGCCGGCCGTCGCCATCTCGCCATTGTAAAAATCGATCACTTTCTGCGCTGAATCACTTGTCGTAAATATAGCATAGCCTCCAAGCCCGCCATCAGCCAGATCATTTCCTACAGCGGAATAAGTCACCGCCGCGCCCGGATAAGTCGGCACATCATTTGGCCAGTCCGCCGAAAGCTCTGTCCCAAAACTCATTGTCCCCTCTTCCGTCGTCACACTGAAACTCCCATCCGAACCGATATTTACATCTGCATTATTTCCCGAAGATTGCTCAATCGCATTCTCAATTATATTTTCCACCGCCCCGCCGCCAAAAGATCCCAACAGCCAGTTCATCAAAAACCAGCCCACGAGAAGTACCGCCACTAAAACGACTATGCCCTTCAGCGCCCCACCCTTCGGTTGCGTATTGCCCTCCATAAAAATTTGTTTAGAAATAAATTGGCACTATCATAGCGTAGCGAGGAAAGAAATCAATTAAAAACCATAGCGGCATCATTCTGCATCCATCCTTGTAAGCTCCTTTGCAGACCTGTTAAGCTCCGTTGCCTCGTCCGTGAGACGAGCCAATCCTTGACTGAAAGAGATTATCGTCGCCATGTCACTGCAGATTTTCTCATCATTTTCCAGCTCATCGCGACGCATACGAAAAGCGGTCTCAACCCGGTAAATTTGGTCTAAAAGTTCGCTATAAGAAGCCCCTCCGCCGCCCACGCCGCCCAAAAAATTTCGAGCCTCCCTAAGAGTTTCCTCGGCCCTTTTTATGCACTCAAGAAAATTTGAATATACTTCTGCCTCCTTCGCCTTTTCTCCACTTTTGTGCCATAAATAAGCCCCTGGGACACCAACGACATAAGTTGTAAAAAGCGCAGCTACCCCGAGAGCAAGATTCCTCCTGCTAATTTGAACAGTGTCGTCGGCCACACGACCCGTCTCCGATACCTCTACCCCCATCCCCCGTTCCGGCCCACTTTCCGCAGCCATAATTTTTTCATTAAAGGACGTCATTCTACCCCCACGACCCTCTCATTTCAACTGGATTTCGCCAAGCCTCCCCTGTAATTTAACGGCAAACACACTCGCCATGAAAGAATATCCCATTTATTCACCGCAAACTCGCACCACCGAAACAAAGCCGCTGGACCACGACCACGCCTATGGACTCCCCTATACGGAATGGGAGCAAAGAATTTCTGTCGTAGATGGAACCGTCGTCGGTAGCGATTTCGTAAAAACCCGCATTATTGTCGAGCACCCACTTCCAAAAGCTCACTTTGGTCTAAGTAGAAGGAGGTTAAGAAAAACAGTGGAGGAACGGCTCGGAGAAAGCCACTTTCAAATCGAGAGCATCATGAGAGCGCAGGAAATAATGCTGGAAATACACGCCCAGGTAATTAAGGCTATCCATCAGGTCTACACGAAAGACGACGATCCCGACACACAAGCAAAAAGATGGCTTCAAGAAATTGCCGAAATAGGCATTCCGGAAATACTGGCAGCTAATGCTCTGGATATTTCCGCCGCCAAAGGAAAAACAGAATTTGCCCGGGCAGGATTTCTAGTCGGTTTTATGGGCCGCGGAAAGTATGGCTTAACCATGAGAGAAGACGAGGCTGGAAACATTTTCCTCGAAAACAATCCTTTTCCTCAATAGCAAACCTGCCCGACGCCGGTGTATACTGCCACCACGCTAAACAAGGTCATGTTTAAATCTCTCGCATTACCATCGCTTCTTACCATCCCACTGCTTCTTTTTCTTTTTGGCTGCACGAATCCGGAAACCTCTGTTGAAAAGCGCGATGTTTTTACAGATGCCGGTGGCGACATCTTGCCGGAACAAAACTGCCTGGGATTAACTGCGGAAAATGTCCAAAATTTTTGCGGCTCCGGACCCTTGGTGGAAAGCGTCAGCTTAATCCAAGACGGCTACACGTGTATTTATTCAGTGGTTGACCCGAACGGAGCGGACAAACCGACTGTGGGCACCGAACTAAGACTGTCCTATTTTACTTCCGATGAAAATTTGACAAACATAAAAGAGCAAATGAAAAACGAGAATCATCAAACCAAAATAACCGACATCCAAAGTGGCTTTTACGCTTTGACTCCTGTCGTATTGGCGCTCGACCGCGAAGGATTTGCGATAGATCTTTATCGTGCCACAAACTCGCTTACCACTTTTTTATCCGGAACGGATTTAGACTATGAGGTTCTGGCGGACGATCCGGCAAAGGCCTGTTCTTTAGACGAGATGTTGGCTGTTTCATCGTTTATCTCGGGCAAACAAGACGTACAACCTGCCCCTCCACCGGCAGCCCAAACGGAAAAATCGTTGGGTGAAAACTGTTGTGAGATTATCGTTGCTGATATCGCGGGAGCGGTGGAATACAAAGACGGGACCAAGGTAACTGACGATATGCGTCTTCAGGTCGGCGACAAGTTGTACACCGTAGACTCACTTCTCGTGATCGGCATAGTATGCGATGATGATCCCGATAATGTCAGAATGTTCGTCGTGGAAGCGGATGAACCCACGGAAATATCAATAGAAAACGGACCGGACGGAAACCCAATCGTGGTCACGGATCCAGGCACGGCAAAAACTTCGATAAAAGAACTTCCGGCATTTGCAACAGACTTTCAAGTCAGCACGCCACGTTTGACCTGCAGTGTGCGCGGATAGGCAAAGATATTTTTGGTGGAGATGCCGGGAGTCGAACCCGGGTCCAGAATGAGAGTTGTCAGCTTCTACGATCATAGTTTGTCCTGATTTTTCGTCGCTTTGCTGAAGGATAAACAAAACACAAAGCACTTATCTTCAAAGGTTTTCGTGAATGTTGACCGAAGCCCGTCAACACTCCTTAACCTGCTGATTGACGCCTTTATCACTTAGCAGGTGTCGATGATAAAGACGTGTCCCGACTTAGCGGAACAATTTAGGCGGCTACAGGAGCAAACGCAAAGTTGCCTTCACGCATAGCAAGTCTAGCTGCCAAAACATTAAGTTTAGCACTTAATTTGCGCTGGACGGATGGAACACCCCCGCCGAGGCGGGAGCATAAGGGGAGACAGCGCTATCCCCTGATCGCCACTGGCATCCTCTAGTTCATTCTGTCGAATGCCAATACATCCCCACATTTCAAAGAGCCGATGAATGATAGCTGAAAAGGGGCGCTTACGCAAGCACGACGCAGTCCCCAAAAATTTCATCCGCCATGCTTTTTCTCCTGCCCCAATTTCACCAAACTGTCTTTCAGGCCCTTCGCCCAGTTGACTCCCAGATCCCTGATGTTGATGCGCAATTTCGTCCCCGTGATGATCCATTTTTCATTGAATTCCAGCAGGCTCACGATATTTGCCGGTTTCACTTTTTTGGACATATATAAAACGATTTCTTTGTCTTTGCTCATCGGCACCGTCTCGGCCTTCACGTTTAGAATGTGTGCTTTTTTCGCATAAATTTTCAGCTCAATCACCGCAAACAGACTCTCGACTTCCGGCGGCATTTTTCCATAATCCTGCAAAAGTTCGTCTCGGACATCATGCAAATACTCCAGCGTATCCGCGGAAGAGAGTTTTTGATAGGTGTTAATTTTGTCTTTCGGCTGCGGAATATAGCCATCCGGAATATAAGCCTGAATCGGCAACTCGATCACCACCGTCTCCACTTCTTCTTCGCCTTCGTAAACTCGTCCGGCCTTCAAATCTTCCACGGCCTTGTTGAGCATTCTCATGAAATGCGAAACACCAACCACGTGAATCACGCCATGCTGATTCGCGCCAAGGATATCTCCCGCACCGCGGATCTCCAGATCTTTCATCGCAATCTGAAAACCGCTACCCAGGTCCGAAGCCTCCACGATTGCCCGTAGACGTTTTTTCGCGTCCAGCTTCAACCTCTGCCCGTGATAGAGGAAATACGCGTAAGCCTGTGTCTTGCCGCGCCCAACACGCCCTCGTAGCTGGTAGAGCTGCGCCAGCCCAAACCTCTCCGCGTTATTCACGATCAGCGTGTTTGCGTTTTCCAGATCGATCCCGTTTTCGATAATTGTCGAACTCACCAGTACGTCAAATTTGTGGTCCTTGAAAGCCATGATCCTCTCTTCTAGGTCACCGCTGCCGAGTTTCCCGTGCGCGACTTCAAACTTTGCCTCCGGCACCAGCCCGCGCAGTTTATCGGCGAACCCGTCGATGGTCTGAACACGATTATGCAAAAAATAAACCTGCCCGCCGCGTTTCACCTCGTGCAAAATCGCATCGCGAACTAAGCTCGGCGAAAATTTTCGCACCTCCGTGATCACGGGAAGCCGCCCGAAGGGCGGCGTTGTAATCGTCGTAATATCCCTCAATTTATTCAAACAAATATTAAGTGTTCTCGGAATCGGCGTCGCCGTCAGCGTCAATACGTCCACCTCTTTGCGCAGCTTTTTCAAGACCTCTTTTTGTTTCACGCCAAACCTTTGCTCCTCGTCGATAATCAACAGCCCAATATCTTTAAACTTTACATCAGGCTGAAGCAACCGATGCGTCCCGATCACGATATCCACCTCCCCTTTCGCCAACCGCACGAGGATTTCTTTTTGCTCAAACGGCTTTTTAAATCTACTCAACATTTCGATCCGCACATTAAATTCGTCCATTCTCTTTTTGAAGGATTTGTAATGCTGATCGGCCAAGATCGTGATTGGCGCAATCAGCGCCACCTGTTTTCCGCTTTGAGCAGCCTTAAACGCGGCCCTCATCGCCACCTCGGTTTTGCCAAACCCCACGTCTCCGCAAACCAGCCGGTCCATTGGCACACCCTTTTCCATATCTTCTTTCACGTCCACGATGGCCCGCACCTGCCCCGGCGTCTCCTCGTACGGAAAAGTTTTTTCAAATTTTGCCTGCAAGTCATTATCAATTTTAAATTTAACCCCTTTCGCGGTCCTTCTCTCCGCATAAAGCATCAGTAGCTCTTTCGCAATTTCCTGCGTTTCCTTTTTGACTTTGTTTGTCACCGTATTCCATTCCGCGCTTCCCAGCCGCGTCAAATGCGGCATCATTTCTTCCGAACCGATATATTTATTCACCTTTTCCGCCTGATCAATCGGCACAAAAAGTTTATCATTTTCGGCATATTCCAATTTTAAATACTCCTTCGTAATCCCATCAACGGTTTTTCTGTCCAGCCCTCCAAATCGCGCGATTCCGTGATCATCGTGCACGACATAGTCTCCGGATTTCAGACCGGTCAAAAAATCGTCGAACACATTTCTGCTCGTTGTCCCCCGCCGCTCCTCACGCACCAAAGCCAGATCCAAGTCGCTAATCAATAAAATCTTTTGATCCGGAGCCTGAAACGAATCCGGGAAAACGTCTTCCTTGTCTATCTCCATAACAAAAACGTGAGCCTTGGTCGACTTTTCTTCATCAAGTCCGTTGGCAAACGGCACTTTTTGGTCCAGCAACAAGGATCTCGTTTCATGTCCGTTTTTTGTAAAAAAGATCGTCTTCCATCCGGCCGCAATCCTATCACGTAAATCGTTCGCCAGATCATATGCGCTTCGATATTTCACAACCGATAAAAAATGCAAATGCTTATGGTTTTCGTCATCTTCATTAAAAGAGGTAAACGTAACCGTCGAACAAACCTTTTGCGCTTCATCCATAAACTGATTCCAAAGCTCATAATATTCGTCAACGACGTCCACCTCGTCATCAATCGCAACACTGTTCCCCGTAAAAAGATCCATCACGTTTTCGGTATCTGTGTCATAATCAATCGGAAAAATTTCCAACACTTTCCGCTCTTTGATCTCACCGCTTACCGGATCAATTGCTTTAATTTTTTCTGCCTTCTCAAAACCAATATCAACCTGCCACACGAACCCGCTGTTTACTGGAAAAATGTTCAACACGTCACCGAGCCGATAATACTGCCCCTTCTTTAAAAAATCTTTTTCGCCAATTTCATATCCCAGATTTACAATCCTCCCGATCAGCTCCACCGAATCAACAACCTCTCCGGTCTTTATCTCCACACGGTTCGCCAAAAGCTCTTTTATGTCGGGAAAGTTTTGTAATAAAGAATTGAAGTCCACCACAAAAATTGCCTCTTTTTGGTCGTAAACCCGGGAAACAAACTCAACGAGCCCAATCGTCTTGTCCCTGTCGAAAGCGCTCGATGTCGGATAAGAAAGCCTCTCTTCTTCGTTTTTCTTTGTGTAAATAAAAACCGGCCGGTCGCCCCACATCATCATCGCTTTTTTAATTTGATTCTGCTCGCTCACATC
>JBAZZM010000020.1:0-13058 GCA_041658805.1 Candidatus Altimarinota bacterium
TTTCCCTGTTGAAAAAGTAAACAAAACTTTCCGCAATAACCGCCGCATCGGCCTCGGCATCATGGGCTTCGCAGACATGCTTTACCAGATGCGTATCCCTTACAATTCAAAGGAAGGTTTCGCCACCGGCCGCAAAGTTATGAAACTGGTCAACGACGCCGCTCACGCCTATTCTGAAAAACTGGCTACAGAAAAAGCCATCTTCCCAAACTGGGAAATTTCCATCTTTGGACCAAAAGGCCAAAACCGCAAACACAGAAACTCCGCTCTCACAACCATCGCCCCGACCGGCTCCATCTCCATGATCGTGGACTGCAGTTCCGGCGTTGAACCTTTCTTTGCTCTCGCCTATTACAAAGAAGTCATGGGTGGCCAAAAACTGATGTATCTGAATCCATATCTCGAAGCTGAACTCAAAAAACTCAACCTCAATACCGAAGAAATCCGTGAAGAAATCCAAAAGACAGGCTCCGTCCAACACATCGCCGAAATCCCAGCCGAAACACGCCGCGTCTATGTCACAGCCATGGATATCTCGGCCGAGGCCCACATCGAAATGCAGGCCGCCTTTCAGGAACACGTCGACAACAGCATTTCCAAAACCATCAACTTCCCAAATTCCGCCACCAGAGAAGACGTCCGAAATGGCTATATCATGGCTTGGGAATCAGGCCTCAAAGGCTGCACCGTCTACCGTGACGGCAGCCGTCAGGAACAGGTTTTGAATTTGCACAAGGAAACTCCAAAGAAAGAAGTCGTCAAACAACCCGTCTCCGTAGGCGCGCAGACTACCGCCTTCGAAGAAATTTTACCTCCCCCTGTCTCCGCCGCCGCCAAAATCGAACGCGAACACATGACTCTAAACAAAAAGGAAATCATCGCCAGCAAAAAATGCCCCGAATGCGGCTCCTCCATCCAAGTCGCCGAAGGCTGCATGCTCTGCCTGAGCTGCGGATTTTCGGTGTGTAGCGTATGAGGGGGGCAGGCGCTACAGATTTTCGCCAAATTGGCCAATTCTTACTCGAACCAACGCTACTTCGTTTTCAACTACTTTTTTCCCCTCAAGTGGAACACGGATAAAATCATCATCATCGCCAATGAACAATTCACCATCAACTTCCTTGAGTTCCCACTCGGCACGATCAGGATCAACAGGATAATCGCCTCCCCTTGCTACTGCCCTAACAGCCGCAACCACCCTATCAACCTCGGATTGCCTAACCTCAGGTGAGACACTAAGACGTGACACTGCTTCCATTGCAAGAACATCCAACGCCCCCTTTAACAATGTTTTTGAGCCCTCCATTTTGGTGGGATTAATAAATATTCTATAGCTAATATAACAGCAATGACGCCCCCTGTCAACATCCGCTTGACCTAATTCACAATTCCATCCTTATTCCGTCCCGGGACGGAATCTAACATCGATCAAAAATCCCGCCTGCCCGTGCAGGCTTCCACCACCAAAATGATGGCAGAAATCACGAAATCCCTTTCCCAAGCCCAAAACCCACAATATTTCCCCGAAGAAAAACTTGACTTCTCACCTCTTCCATTGTAAATTATGCGCTTGCTACACCTAAAAACCCTAACTCATGGCCGACGCAGCACCGGAGTTGGACGAATTGGAATCAACTCCACAAAATCCCGACCAAGATGACAACCCAGACAAGCCACAACTTTCCGAAAAGGAGGAAATCATGGCAAACCGCGACAAGCTTTCCGATCGCGACTTTCACCGTGTCGAGAGGAAGGAAACAACCCCAAAAAAAATCGTTCAGGAGCAGCTACTTCTCCGCAAACAAGCCGAAGAAAATCTCGGCAAATTTCTGCGTGACCAGCAAATCGATGAAAAGGATTTTAAAGAATATCGCGACAAATTCGAGCAGACAAAGGACGTGCAGGACCTCCAAAAAATGGTCGACGACATGCCGAGCCTTCCCCGCGAAGTCGAACGCCGCCGCGAAGAGGAGGCAAAGGATACCAAGGCCAAAGAGCGCGTTCTAAAGCCCGACGACAAGCGCCTCATGGACATCGAAAAAAAGATTTTCGCAGACATCGACAAAAACGAGCACCTCATCGGTACAAAACAGATCGCCGGATTTAAAAAGTGGTTCGAGCAAGAACGTCAAAAAAAGCCCACTCTGGCAAATATGGAAGACCTCCAAAGCCGCTTCAACGGTGACAAAAACGATCGTGGCGGACTGGCCCCACGCCAAAAAGTTTTCACCGAACTCGAAGAACTCTTTCAAGAATACGGCCTCGGTTCGCCTCTAAAATCCGAGTACATCAAAGCTGAAGGTCTGACCGAACGCGAAACCGTTCTAAAAAACGCGAAAACACTCAAAGGTCAGTTTGATCAATACAAAGGCAACAATCTCCACACGCCGCGTGTCATCAAGAACGCCATGCAAAAGGGACTGATGGCCAAACCTCTCGAACAGCAACTCATGCTCGCCAAACTCGACACCCTCACCCGCGACGAGATGAAGGCCCTTTCTTTTGAGAATAAACAGGTAAACGTCAACGGAGTCACTATCAAAATGATGAGCAAAGCCTCTTGGGATTTTATTTGGAATGATCAACGCGGCCGCGACATCGACGATCAGTTCCGCCAGAACCCGTCCATGCGTCTAGAAAAACTGATGGACAATGAAGTGGGTCTGGCCAAAGAACTGGCCGAAATTTACAAGGATCATCCCGAGCTTTTCAAAGACGCCATCGGCGAATTCCAACATCTCAAATTCGAAGACAAACAGAAGGCTCTGATAGACCACAAGAAACTTGTCGAACACGCCGAAGGCGCAGAAGACCTCGAAAAGAAACTCCTCGTCAAAAACGCCCACACCGCCATCGATCGCGCCGGCCAAAGCAAAATTTTCAGCAAAAAAACAGTGGCCCGCTACAAGAAATTCTTTGAAAACGAACAGCTCTATTCCGATCCAAAAACAGGCCGCGTCGACCTCAAAAAATTGCGCAAATTCTATGACGCTTTGATCAGCCCGACTCCGGATCCCGGAGCCAGAAACATCGCCGCTTATGAACAAAAACGCGATCAATTCAAAGACAAGCTCGACCGCTTCGCAGAGATTTCTCCGAACATCAAAAAGGAAGATATCGCAAGCCGCCAAGCCAAATTCGACGCCGAAGGCTGGAACCGCCGTGACGAGATTTCAAAAAAATTCGACGACGAATTAGCCAAGGCAGAACGGGAATTCAAAAAGAAAAAAGCTGAAGAGCGCGAACTTCACATCACCGACAAAGAAAAATCTGAAGCAAAAAGCGAAAACATGAAACGCAGCGAACTGATTTTGACCGTCAGCGAAGCCATCAAAGAGGAGACGCCGGAATCCGTAGGCCACGGACTGAAAACTTTGCGCCTATTTATGGTCAACAATCCGGAATACGACACCGATCAATTTTTGATCGATCTGGAAAATGAATTAGTCGCCCTCAAACGCAAAGTCGGAATCAAAGCGCCGGTTGCAAAGAGTGTCCTCAAGGACTTTGAAACTGAAGCCAAAGACCTCATCGACAACGATTACGAAACCAAACGAAAGATGGAGGAACTCCAGCGCGAGACTTTTGCCACGAATCTGGCCCGCCAGAGCACACAGCGTCTCCAACGCGAATACGCCGCAGACAAATCAGAAAAGGAAGCCATCGCTCACACCGCCGCCGGTTCGGAGGAAAGACAAGTCACCGAACAATTTTTGGAACGCGCAAAAACCGAATCAGTCGGTGAACACAAGCAAACCACTCTCGACGCCGCGGGCAAAGCCGCCGATATCGTTTATGTCCGCTTCGATGAGCATGGTGAAAAGGAAGAGGACATTCTCCGTCTCAAGAAAAAACTGCGCGGCGAAAGCTTGAATTATTTCAACCGCAAAGGTTCCACCCAAGTGAAATTGAAACACAAAGAACGAGAGCTGACTTACAAGGAAGCCCAAATCAAGAACAAGGAGGACATCGCAAAGATGGAGGAAGCCATCGCCGAAAAAGCCGAAGACCGCGTCGCTGAAAAGAGCGGCAAGTCCGGAGGCGCCGAGATCTTCGATCTAAACGCACGCGTTGCCGCCCGTCGCAAAGCCAAAGACCTCGTCAAAGAAAAGATCAAAGCCGAAGAAGTCGCCCGCACCCTACGCCAGCAGGTCGCAAATTAAAAAAATTATTTTCATCAACAGAAAAGCAAAAACGCCGAATATTTTTCCTGCTGTGATACTGAAAATCCCAACCACCACCGCCACAAATCCAAACAACATCACCAGCGGAATCAGCGGTAAAATCAGCACATTTGCCAAAGGCGAGATCAAGCTCACCCGCCCAAACGCCCAGATGATCACCGGCAAACAAGCAATCTGCGCCGACAAAGTCATCACCAGACTCTGGCGAATCTGAAAAAATTCCGGCAAGAACCGAAAGTACTTTTCAATCAATGGCGAAATAAAAATCAACCCGCCGGTGGCAAGCACAGACAACAAAAATCCCACGTCGTAGATAACAAGTGGATTCCAAAACAGCATCGCATAAGCCGAAATCACCAAAGCGCGACTCGCCAAATACTGTCGCCCATACCACACAGCCAGCAAAGCGATCACACCCATCACCCCCGCCCTCACGCTCGCCGCACTCGCCCCCACAAAAATCACAAACCCCACTATAAACAAAACCGTCACCACCACTCTCCTCCTCCTCCCCAAAAACCCAAAAATCCCCGCTACAAAAGCCACGATAATCGCCACATTGTATCCCGACACCGCCAAAATATGCGTGATCCCCAGCGCCGCAAACTTCTCCTTCCACTCTTTGGAAATCCCCTCCCTCGCTCCAAACAGCACCCCCGCCAAAAAACTCCCTTCCGGCTCCGGAAACACCAGCCCGATCACAACAACCAGCTTCCCCTTCATCCCAAACAACAAGCTCTTCACAAAACTCACCTCACATCTACCTGCCTTCAAAAAACTGCTTCCCCTCATCGTCACATCAATCCCCCTGCCCATCAAATACCGCCGATACCCGCCCTCAATCTCACCCAGTCCCTTCATCACTCCCGTCACCTCCACCTCATCCCCAAACTCATAAACCGGATATTTTTTGTAATCCACAAACACCTTCCCAAACTCCTCCGTCTCCACCACATATTTCACCCCCTCTTCACCATTTTCCGGCTCCTCCACGATACAGCCTTTCAAATTCACGACTCCGCCAGAAACTTCCAGACTCTCCTCATTCACCATCAAAAACCGCAGCACCAAAACCAAAACTCCCATCATCGTCAAAACAATTTTCCGTCTCTCAATCTTCATTCCCCGAACCTAGCACACACTTCTTAAATTTTCTTAAAGTTTTTGGGAAAAGCCATGAAGCTTCCAAAAACAGTCATTTTTCGCTAGAGTACAACCAACAAACACTGTTTCCGTGCGAACAAATGAACAACTATAATCTATATAAAAAATTCTAACTAATCACGAATGAAAAAACTAATAATCCTTGTTTCCATAATGGTAAGTTTAAGTATGAATGCAGCTTACGCGGATACCACAATGCAATGTGGTGAATGGAGCGAATGTACAAATAGTAGCCAAACTCAAATCTGCCAAGCCTTAGATGGGCCACAAGCTGGCATGACATTTACAAAAACTCAATCTTGCACAGTTGCAATCTGCACTTCATGGACATATACAGACTGGAGCCCTTGCTCAGAAAGCAGACAACAAATAAGATCTGTATTAACTTCATCGCCAACAAGTTGCGTAGGAGGCAGTCCAGTTTTAACCCAATTTTGTGCCTATACACCACCAGAAAGCCAAGATGCTCAGGGTTCATTTGAACTGATCATTCCGACAGGAAGAGAGCAGGGTGTGCTACACAACGACAAAATCAAAATTGATTATTATGGCTCTGATATAATCACCGATGTTTACCTGAATTCAACAAAAGTTACTCTAGGAGTAGATCAATTTACTATTGTTTCTTACGGCCCGCCATTAATTAATCATCAAGTTGTCTCATTTTATCCGCCGGTTAATTCAATAAGCGGTGCTTTAATTGTTCACACCGCCAACGACAAAACTAAAAATGTAGGGTATTTAAAAATTCTAGAAGATACGCCATCCACTGCTACGACTACAACCACAACACAAACGGAAACTGAAAATTCACCAGTGATTATCACTGCAAACGACACCGATGGAGATGGTGTCCCAAACGCTTCGGACTATTATCCAAACACTAAAAGCCAAGTAATAGTTAAAAATTACTCCTTCAACTATAAAATGCTCGGCGACAATCACGGGCAGGAAGTAAATTTTACAATAGAAATCCCAAAAGATTTGTATCTGTTTTATCAAAATCAAAACCATACTTTCAGCGACAGCTACCAAAATATCACCAGTTTTATCACCGAAGACGATATTGTGATTAAAAGCATAATTGATCAGGTCAACACTTTATATGAAGAACAAGGCCTGAATCCAATTGCCCTGATGTATCAATTATCGGGTGAAATTATTTGGACAGATGATGTATTCAGCATTAAGGGATGGGATGAATATCCAAAATACCCGATTGAAACCTTGGTCGACGGACAGGGAGACTGCGAGGACACCGTATTTTTGTTGGCGGCTTTATTCAAAGCTTTCGGTATTGAGCCAGTGCTCGTTAGATTCGATAATCACTTGGGTTTAGCAACTGTGGTTGATCAGGAAATTCTTGATCTTGTGATCTACAAGTACGGTAAAGACTTTATGGCAGACGCTAACAGCCAATTAACCAAGGCAAAATTAATCTACTTTGAAACAACGGATAGTACAAATTGGGATTTTGCCTTCATGCCAGAAGAGCTACGAAACAAAAGCTACGCAATTCATGCGATAGACGAATATGAAAGAACAACTGGAACTTTACAGCAAGAGGCAAAGACATTTTCTGACGTTCCAACAACTCACCAAAACGCCGTTGCAATCAAATATCTGAAAGCCAACGATATAATAGGCGGCTACCCTGACGGAACGTTCAAGCCAGAAAACCCTGTTAATAGAGCGGAGTTAATGAAGATATTAGTTGAGGGAAAAATTGGCAAACCAGATGAAAATCAGTATAAAAATTGTTTCCCTGACGTAGCAACGCAGTGGTTTGCACCATACGTCTGTTACGCTAAAACCGCAGGTTGGGTACAAGGCTATCCTGACGGAAAATTCAAACCTGAACAAACTGTTAACAAAGTGGAAGCTTTGAAAATGTTAATCAATTCTCAAGGCATAGTTACCATAGAAACAATTACTTCCAAGCCCTTCAGCGACGTAAACACAACCGACTGGTTTGCAAAATATGTGGCCAAAGCCAAAAGCATGAATATCTTAGAAGAAACAGGTAGCACATTCGGCCCAAGTGGAGGGATAAAAAGAGCAGGAATAAGCGAAAATTTATATAGAATCCTAATACAATAAAACAAGTGAGCATAATCCCGACAAAATATGTTTTACTAACAGGGGCAGGATTCTCAAAAAATTTTGGAGGATGGACAGGTAATGAGCTAAGAAAAGTAATCATTACGAATCTTCACAAACCAGAACTCCAACAGATTTTTATTGAAGACGAGGATTATGAGAACGCTTACACCAATGCAATTGAAAATAGTGAATTAAACGCAGATGATAAAACAACGATATCGAAGGCCGTAAAACAAAGTTACGCAGGGCTTTGCAACAACATGAGAGCGAGATGGTCTGAGGAAAGAGGCAGGCCAGGGCATATGTTCGCAAATTTCATCCGACCATTCTTAAATTTCAAGGGAAATGAGCGACCATTCTTCTTTACTCTTAATCAAGACCTATTTTTAGAAGATAAAAAAGGTTGGTTCTCACCAAAAGCACCAAAGTTAGAAGTCGGTAAACACAATTTTGAGGATTTAGAATTTGAACAAATCACAGCTACAATCAGCCCCGAAATAAAAATCGAGGATATTGAGAAGGATGTAAACAACCATGCCGGTCCAGCCTATATAAAACTTCATGGTTCTTATGGTTGGTACTCATCTAACGGTCAACACAGGTTGGTAATTGGTAATAACAAAACGCAACAAATTAAAGACGAGCCACTGCTTGATTGGTATTTTCAAATCTTCAAACAGATTATGGGAGCACAAAAAAATATTCTCGTTATCGGCTATAGCTTCAAAGATAAACACATAAACGATGCACTATTTGAGAATACCGAAAAACACAACGGTAAAATTTTAATCATAAATCCGAGCATACCCGAAAACATCGGATCTCGAAAAAACGTAATTTTTTATCCGAGGACTCTATTAGAAATTATTCAAGATAATCAGCAATGGATTGAAATACAAAGGCAATTGTTTAATTAGGAGTTTTTGCGGGCAAAATCAACCAAATACAGCGTCTAGCTCTCCTTTCTTCGCCCCTCCCATTCCCCCTTCCCCCTCCCCACAAAAAACGCTAAACTACCGAGGCTTAACTCAAAAAATGAAAATCAAAAAGGCCCTCATCTTAGCCTCACTTTTCAGCGTCATCTGGCCACAAATTGCCTTTGCCGCCTTTAGCGACGTCCCCGCTTCCAATCCGGACTACGCCGCTATCAACTATCTGCAGGAAACCGGCATCCTCATGGGATATTCCGACGGCACTTTCCGCCCCGATCAGCCTGTCAATCGCGCCGAATTCCTAAAAATCATCCTCGAAGGCTCCCAAATCGACACAACCACAGCCACAACTTCTCTCCCTTTCACCGACATCGACCAAAACGCCTGGTACACGCCTTACGTCCGCACCGCCTTCAGCCTCGGCGTCATCGAGGGCTACTCCGACGGCACTTTCCGCCCCGCCCAGACTATAAACAAAGCCGAGACTCTAAAGATTCTCGCCAAAGTTCAAAACTGGCCCGTCAAAACCTTCATCACCGTCCAGCCTTTTGACGACGTCTACAAAACCGCTTGGTTCACGCCTTATGTCGACTACGCCAAAGAGCAAAATTATCTCGCCGAAACCGGAACTCTCTTCCTTCCGGAAAATCTGATGACCCGCGCAAACATCAGCACCGTCATCTACCGCACTTTCGACGATGTCTCCATCCCTGTCCAGGACGAAACGCCCACACCTCCTTCTGACAATTCCGATTACGAAGAAATTTCCGCCTCTTATTTTGACGGAATCTCACTCGATGAATCTCTCCCAAGCATTTTTTACAAGAACGAAATCTATCAAATCGCCGGCCGCGTCACCTCCCAATCTTTCGACTCCATGACCGTGATTTTAAAAAACAACAGCACCCAGCAAACCTCTTATTTCAGGGCAAATCTCGACGGACAAAATTTCACAATTCAGATCCCCTTCGGCGCCTCCGGTGATTTTTCTCTTGGAATTATCGCGGGCGAAACCGGCCAGAGTCGCATCGCCGATATCACTGTCGAAAGTAGTCTTCCACAGATTCCCGATTCCACTTCCACTCTCACAAAAATCTCATCTTCCATCAAATACGCTGACGACCAAACTTATCTCCAGCTTTCCGATTCTCCAAAAACCATCAAAAAAATCACCTTCACTCAAAACAGTAGAACTGTAAATTATCTTTCTCGCCAAAACATTGATCAAATTCAAATTCAATACCCTGATTTCAAAAATTTCTCCGAAGGAAAAGTTTCCTACACTCTCTCCGCCGCAACTCTCTCTACCACAAAACCGCTCGCTCTATCCTCCTCTTTTGAGAATATGGACAGCGACGATTTCCAAGCCGTCGAACACAGTTTCGATGAGATTCTTGATTCGGAAATTTCGGCAAATCCGCCTGATACCGTAGCCGAAAATCGGGACATCTCTTTCACCGGAAAAGTCCTCACCGACAGCGACTTGACCGCTCTGGTCATCACTCCGGATGGCAATGTCGAAGAAGTCGATCTCGAAACAAGCTCGCCAACCGGCACTTACAACGGAGCCCCGATTATCAAAAGCGGCGGCAATTTTACCTTCAGCTACGACCCGCCGGAAACCGGCCGCTACATCGTAGAAATCAACAGTCAGGAAGGCACCCCGACTCTCAACCATCCTGTCTATATCGGCGACAAATTCCCATTGATTCCGGATTATTTCGACCTCAACGAACGCGCTCTCTTTAGCGGGACTCTAAACATCAACGATGCCCGAAACGAATTTCTGAATTATATCAATCAAGGCCGCACCGAGGCCGGACTTTCCACGCTCGCTCTCGACACTGACTTAAACAATATCGCGCAGGAGCACGCCACAGATATGGCTTCAAACAACTATTTTGCCCACGATGATTTAAACGGTGCCTCGCCCGAAGATCGTCGCCTTGCCGCCGACATCCCAACTCCCGTTTATGAAAACATCGCCAAAGATGTATCAGTTCCCTTTGCCCACTACGGTCTGATGCGCAGTGCCTCACATCGCCAAAATATCCTGACTCCCGAATGGACCCGCGTGGGTCTCGGAATATCAGCCAAAAACGGCTACCTCTATCTCGATCAGGAATTTTCCTACAACCCCCTCACCGCCTCCGATCTCACCAATTTCAAAAACGACCTCTTCACCGAAATCAATCAAGCCCGCACCGCCGATGGAAAACCCGCACTGTCCAAAAGCGACTCCGCCGACTCCGCCAGCAAAGACCTGAACGATAAGTCCATCAATACGGGCCTGTCTATCACAAATGGCGACCTCACAAATGCCTTAAGCACATACGACATAACCGGCAGTTCACTCGGCCTTTTTCGAAATCATCCGCTCTGGAGCAAGATCGTCGACTCCATCATCACAGACACAGACATTCTCTCAACCTGGCAAAATATCGGCATTGACGTGGCCCTCGACAACATGGATTATCTACAAGTAATGATAATTTTAAATTCAAACTAAAAAAATAATAAAATATAAATGGATTTCAAGATCAACAAAATAGATCCGCCACAGCGCGGCTACACGCGACACATCACAATCAGCGCCTCGCTGATCCTTTCCGTGGCCATCATCCTCCTGCTCCTTTCCGGTATCGCCAAAGCTCTTTCCTCCATCGACTTCAGCGTATTTTTATCCCTTGCCGGAGCCAATTTACAGACCGACAGCTACGGCCACACCAACTTTCTCCTCCTCGGCACCGGCGGTGAAAATCACGACGGCGGCGACCTCACCGACACCATCATCGTCGCCAGCCTCGACCAAAAAAGCAAATTGGTGACACTGGTTTCCATTCCGCGCGACCTCTATCTCGACGACAAAAAAATCGGCGGCTCACGTATCAACATGGTTTATTACAACGCCAAAAATTATTTCGGCAGTTCGGCTAAAGGCCTCGAATATCTCAAAAGCAAAGTTGAAACCACGCTTGGCATACCGATCCACTACTGGATCAAAATCGATTTTGCCGGATTCAAAGATTTGGTGGACGCCTTGGGCGGCATCGATGTCGACGTCAAAGAAGCCATCGTCGACCCATTTTACCCCAAGGGTGAAACGGTTTTTTACGAGACCTTTTCGATCTCCACCGGCCCGCACCATCTGGACGGGGACACCGCTTTGAAATACGCCCGCAGCCGCGAAACCACTTCCGACTTCAGCCGCTCCGACCGCCAACAGCAGATCATTTACGCCATCAAAGAACAGGCCCTCAAGGCGAATGTAATTTTGAGCAGAGATAAAATCGAAAATCTTTTCAACGCCGTCAAAAATAATGTCGAAACAAATTTGCAAATCAAAGAGATGCTTACCATCGGACTTTCCGCCAAAAATTTTTCCAGCGACCAGATCGTCCAAAGATTGGTTCACGATGACCCAAGCCGTTGCGGCGGATTTTTGTATACCCCGGATCGGGAGTTATACGAAGGCGCTTTCGTTTTGATTCCGGCGGGCACACCCGACCAAATGCAAAAATATTTCGATCTGAATTTCAATTTCCCGGAGGTCGCACATAGCGAAACCAAAATCCATGTTTTAAACAGCACACCACGCGGAGGCGTAGCCGCGGAAACAAAACAGATTCTCCGTCGCATGTGCTTCGACATCAACCGCTTCGGCAACGGCCGCTCCAAAGACATTCAAAAAACGACTTATTTTTACAAGGAATCCGAAAACAAAACACGTCCGATCGCCCTCGACTTTTTGAAAAAGATAATTCCGGGAGTGGAAAGCACGGAAATTCCTGAAGAATATCTGGAATATATCGACGACACGGACATCATTCTCGAGCTCGGCACCGACTATGTAAACTCACCAAATTACCTCGAAGACGAATTTTACTATCTGCCAGTGATTCCAAAAGAAGAAGAAACCGCTGCAACAAGCGACACAACAACAGCCGAAACACCCCCTTCTCCGGAAAACGTAGATTGATTATACTTTACCCATGCTCACAACCCTGCTTAGCCTTTATATCATCTCCGTCATCGAACCGAATGTCACGCCGCGTTCACCAAACGTGATTCCATCAGTCAGCGCCATCGTCAAAACAGCGAGTTTCGATTTTGAAAGTCTGGCCAAAGAAAAGACCATCCCGATCAAAGACCCGACCATGATTTCACCAATCATCGGCGCTACCTCTTCCATCGCCGTTGACATGGATACGGGAGCCATTCTTTACGAAAAAAATTCCCACGAGCGGCGTCCCATCGCCAGTCTCACAAAACTCATGACAATCACAATTGTCTTGGAAGAAAACGCTCTGGATGATGTGGTTGAGATCAGCCGCGACGCCGCCACCACCGAAGGCTCGATTATGTTTTTGAAGACCGGCGAGCAAATCACAGTCAAAGATTTGTTACTTGGCGCTTTAGTTCATTCCGCAAACGATGCGGCCGAAGCTCTGGCACAGTACAATGCCGGCTCCATCGAAGCTTTTGTCGAAAAAATGAATAAAAAAGCCCTCCAGCTCGGCCTTCTCAACACGCATTTTTCAAATCCGGTCGGTCTCGATACGGCGGATAATTATTCCTCCGCTTACGATCTGGCCAAACTCTCCCGCTACATGTATCAAAAACAATTTGTCCAAAACGCCGCTCTCCTGAAAGAAGTAAAAGTCACATCCGTTGA
>JBAZZM010000021.1:0-12247 GCA_041658805.1 Candidatus Altimarinota bacterium
AATCGGCGGTGATTTTGTCGAGATTGCTCAAATCAATAACGAGGCTCATTTCGCTGTCGATATTGTTTTCACCTTCGAAAAATGCGATATGGGAGAAGTTGTCGAAGGAAGAAAAGGCCTGCACGAGAGCATTTCCAAACTCGGTCATTTGGCTTGTGGCCGGCCCTATTTGATTGAGAAAATTGGCGACGTAGGAAGCGAGACCATGAAAATTCAGATAATTCAGTTGGTAAGGATGTTTGGTAAGAAGATTGTCGATGGTGGAATTTTTGATGCCTTCGCCATAATTTTTTGCGATGTCCGGATCGCTGGAAAAAAGCAAAATGTGATCATCGGTGAGACCGATGGTGATTTTCAAATTCAAAATTTTATCCAAAATCGGCGAAGCGTATTTGTTTGTGGAAGTGCGGCTTTGATGCGCGAGCGTGAACTGCGTCAAAGTGCTGTCCCCTATTTGCACAGGCTCCATGGCGACGGTGGTGATATTGCCGTCCTTTTCATGAAAAGCAATTTTGTCTTCGCTGACATAGCGGCGGGTGCTTTCGGATTTGCCTGCCTCCCAAATGAGGGAGGTGATTTGATCGATGGTTTTTTGGGCGCCTTCTGGATTTGTCGAGGCGTCGCTGAAAATAGTCAGGGCGGGAAGCGGATCGCCCACATCATAAATGGAAATGGCGATTTCTTTGGTGAAAGCCGGGATAATTTCATTATTTAAATCGAGGCCGAATTCGGTCATGGTTTCCTCCTCTTCAGTAAAAAATGAATTCAGGATATTTGTCTGCATGCTGTCGCTGAATAAAATCGGTGATGAATTCGGGAAGTATTGGTGGAGACGCAGATTCGCAGACCTGTCGATGGAGTCGAAAATCGTATCGCTATCCGCGGCGAATCGGGAGCGCATTTTCGCGCTCAAGCCCTGATCGGTGAGAGTGTATGAGGCGCCTGCGCCGTCGACAGCCTGATTGACGTTCTCGGTGAGCTCGTCAAAAATATTGCTAAAACCATAGGAGGCGTTTCTCTGATAAAATTCATCGCTGAAATATGTGTTCATGATGGCGTCGGGGGCGTAAATTTCGCTGATATTCTGGTAGATGGGATTGCCGGCGAGCTTTGGGCCGTCGGCTGTGAGAGCGTTCAAAACGGCTTCGATATCGTAGCTGTCGGCGACGATCATGTAAGGATCGAGATAGTAGTAGCATTCGTCATATTGAAGATCGCAGGGGATTTCGGGGTTGCTGATCAGTTCGCCCCAATCCTCCTCCGGAATAGTGTAAAGAGCTTCGGTGAAAGTCTCCTCGGTCATTTTGACGGCGGTGCCGTAAGCGTCCGATTCGTTGATTTTTTCACCGACGGAAAAAATGGAGAAAGACTCGAGAATGAGGTTGCGGAAAATCGCAGGAGTATAACGGATGGCGGATTCAGCACCGGTAAAGCCGGAGTTGAATGTGTCGACTTCGAACGGGAGGGTGTCACGGAGGTTTTGTGGAATGTTGGATGTGTCGAAACGAATGAGGGAGAGTGTGGTGGAGGGAAGGAGAGAGGTGAGGGAGGGTTTGGTTGTGGTTGCGGCTTCGGTGGCTGCGGTGTCGACGGCTACTGTGGCGGCGAATGAGGTTGGGAGGGTGAGGGAGATGATGGAGATGAGGAGGAGAGAGATGATGGGGCGACGCATGAGAGAGGGGTTATTTTTTGGCTAATTTCCTTATCGCTTGGATTCTATACGGAATTGGCGGATGAGTTCCAGTAATTTTGGCTAAAAAGGCAAAAATGCCATGTTCAGTTTTTGGTTGTTCAAGATATTCATCAACATCTATTTCTTTGGCCATGAATTTTCCAGCTACTAATTTAATGAAAGCCTGTGTGCAACTTCCCTCGTTCTTTAAAAGCATGTACGCACCACGGTCAGCAGAATACTCTCTTTGGCGCGAGTACATTGATCCTAAAAATGGGATGATTCTGAATGGAAACAAAAACAACCAGTAGTTAATGTGTCTCAAATAGACATGAGTCAATTCATGTGCCGCTACCGCTTTTAATTCGTCATACTTCTTCCCTTCAACAAGGGCTTCGATAAGCTCTGCGTAAAACACTATCATCCTCTTGTGAGAGACTTTTACCGCAAAAGCATTTACTTCACCAGTTGCTCTAACAATGTAGGCGTGAGGAATTTTTTTGAGACCGAGTTCGTGGGCGGTTTTTGCATAAATTTTATAAAAAGCCCCATACTGTTTTTCACTTAAACGCACACCATTGAGGCGAATTCTGCCCATCATAAGAGCTGTGCTAAGATAGATGAAGAGAACGATAGCCATGAAGTAAAATAGGAATATCATTGATGTGCTTTCCTCAGCAACTCGTCTTGCTGATTCCTTAATTCCAGCCTCCTTTAACCGTGTTCTGATGTTATCAGAAAGTTGGCTATCCGGAAGACAGTCGAATATCGTGATGCCATTATTGGACATTTGGTGTTCAAAATAATAGCTGATGCTGCCTGTGTCTTTGTTAAGAAAAACGACACAAGTTCCCTCTGGTTCAATCTCTGCCAATTTCAGAAAATAGGTAACATAAGAATTGCCAATCAGAAACCAAATCAAAGTCGAAGTAATTATTGCGAGAACAAAGAGTGGTAACTCGGCGCGGGTACGAATTTTGGATTTAGGTATCATTGGATATGATTAGTTTGTTGATTACGATTTAATAATAGTTTCTAAAGAGCGTCCGTTACGGTTGATTTTATTCTTCGTTGGGCAGTTTATTAAAGCCTATTTGCTTGAGAATCTTTTGAGAATTTTTTTACAGGCTTCAAATACATCTTGCTTGTAAAATTTTCCAAGTTTAGTCCTTTCTAAGTCTTTTTTCTCCAACGCAATTTTATTCCATCTTTCTCTTTCTTTTCCTATTGGAAAATTATCGCTTTCACTGGCTACTAATGTGAAGATTAAAAAATCTGACCGATTAGCTAGATTTTCAGGTAATACTTCATATAATTTTTGAGATCCTGAAAAGATATCTATTTCTTTATTTATTATATCGTTTGCCAGTTTTATAATTTCAGTTCTTCCCATTATTTTAATTTAGTCTTTGCTTCGACGATAATATTCTCTACTAGATTCTGATAGAAGTGAACCTGATATTGTTGCCCAGTAGGACTTGTAAACTCTTGTGTAGTTTTTTTTGCCCAATCTGACGTTTTGCCACCGTACTGTTCTGCGAGTCTTTGAGCCTGATTTAGAGATTTTCTTGATCCTTGACCTGCTATTGTAACGCTTTCGTTTATCGCCGCCTTGGTCAATTTACCTGTTTTGTCAAAAGCAGACCCTATTCCACCCCCAGCCATGCCTGCTACCGCCATTCCAAAATCTGCTCCCCTGTCGGCAATCACCTCTCTGTTGTGATAAAGCTCTTCCTCCGATAGTTTGCTTGGATCTGTACTATTTGGATCTAGTGCCTGTTCACCGCACATTACCCACATGAAGCATGGAGCCATCTCTCCAAATTTTTTATCTACTGATCTCTCCATATAATATTTCCCTAGTTCAGGAGATGTCCAGTTTAGTCCACCTCTTTTTTCCATTTCCATGGATATTCTCTCATATTGGGATATTTGCTTATTGCTAACATAGAGCCCGTAATTCATGTAGTTGCGAGTCTCTTCAAAAGAATTTCCCGTCGGATCGATGTATCTCAACGGATTGTTTCTCGCATATGCGTAGAAGTTAAGCCCTTGCGGATCACTCAAAAATTTCTCCGGAGTGTCGCGGGAGCTGGGGTCCTCGCTCATAAACCTCCCGATGCTCGGGTTGTAATATCTCGCGCCGTAGTAGTACAAGCCCGTGGAGTCGTCTTTTTCTTTGCCCGTGAATTTGTAGTCGTTGCCGGTGTATGAGGCGGCAGTTCGCTCGAAACGGGTGGTGCCGTATGGATGATAGTCGGTGAGTTGGAGGACGGTGCCGATGGAGTTGGTTTCGACGCTCGAGCCGGAGAGGTGGTCGGCGTGGTGATAGGCGGTAGTGGCGGTGGCGATTTAGTTTTTAAGGATCGGTCGTCGCTTGGTGATTTCAGCATGCGTTATTTTAGTCTGTTTTGGCAGTTTATCAAAGTCTATTTGCTTGAGAATCTTGGCGGCAAGCTTTGTTATTTCAATCCATTCGGGATCGGAGAGGATTTTCTCGTATTCTTCGGTGGTTGGGTGGGTAGGCGTGTTACGGGTATATTTATCGAACAGATCATTAAATGGCTTGAGAAGTTTTGATTCTGCTTTTGTCAGCTCACCTATTTTTACATGATAATCAAGACCACCACGAGTTGTTTGTTCGTGATATATCATACCTAGATCATCAAAATACCCACACATGGCTTCCGCCCAATCCCACCATATTCCCGGAATAGAGTTTTCTATCCAGACTTTTCGCTGAAAATCTAAAGAGCTTAGAGATTCCAAATCTCCTTTCAACTCTTGCCTCCAGAGTAGACGCAGTTTATTTATTTCTTCTTCGGACATTTCAGATAATGGTCTCCTAATGTTTATCGTCATAAAAGTTAGTTAGAATACTTAAACTGATCCACAGGGATATGTGATTCCTGCGATTGTTTTGGAGCCGTATTTCCGTTTGCATCCTTGTATTGTCCGTTAACTCGATTTTTAACATTATCTACCTGTTGACCAGGTTGTTTTGAGTCGGGTTGTCCTGGACTATATCTGATTTCATTATAACTGTTTTGTGGATCCGTCCAAATCCAACCGCCTTCCTTTTTTGCTGCTTCCCCTTCTCCCCAATATGACGGAATCTGCTTTTTTACGCTTTCGGGGGCATTATTGTCGGTCACGAAACCGTTGCCTTGGTTTGAGGTGTCGTATGGGTTTGAAAGTATATTTGGCCCCTCACCAAGAATCATGTTTGTAGCCAGAGGATCATCCATATAGGTAGAGGCATTGTCTTTGGGATGCGCCGTATTATTTGG
The DNA here is from genome assembly GCA_041658805.1 of Candidatus Altimarinota bacterium. Taxonomy (GTDB): domain Bacteria; phylum Patescibacteriota; class Gracilibacteria; order UBA1369; family LOWO2-01-FULL-3; genus JBAZZM01. The sequence continues at coordinate 4,963 of JBAZZM010000021.1, forward strand.
CGTTGGATCAGGAGTCAGCGGGGTGGTGAGTGGTTGGTTTTTAGCCTGTTCTTCGAGAGTAATACGATTGTCAAAAAGATCCGGTAAAGTGGAATTACTATCACTGGAGCGATGTTGCGTAGCTATAACGCTTGAGGCGATATATGCAGAAAGAATAATTATTCCTTCCACTATGCACGCGTCTTCGAGGCACATGCCTGTTGGATCTCTGTACTTCAGCGGGTTGTTTCTCACATACGCATACTTGTTCAAGCTTTGCGGATCGGTGATGTTCCCTTCCCATGGATCCTCACTCATAAACCGCCCGAGGCTCGGGTTGTAGTAGCGCGCGCCGTAGTAGTACAAGCCGGTGGAGTCGTCCTTTTCTTTGCCGGTGAATTTGTAGTCGTTGCCGGTGTAGGCGGAGGCGGTTCGCTCGAAACGGGTGGTGCCGTATGGGTGATAGTCGGTGAGCTGGAGGACGGAGCCGGTTTGATTGGTTTCAACGGAAGAGCCGGAGAGGTGGTCGGCGTGGTGATAGGCCGTGGTGGCAGTGGCTACGGGGCCGTCGATGGTGGCGACTTTTTCGGAGCCGGCGTAGATGTGGCGCTTGGTTTGCGTGCCTTCGAGGTCATAATATTGGTTTATGTAGTATGTGAGTTTGGTGCCGCCTGTTGTTTTGAGGATGCGGTTTCCTGCGGCGTCATATTTGTATCCGATCAGGATGTATGGGGCGCCGCCGAGTGGTTTGGTGACGGATGAGGTCATCAGGCCGCGGTAGCTCCAAGTGTAGTTCCAGGCGTTGTCAGCGGTGACATTGCCGGATTTGTCGTATGTATAGGTTTGAGTTCCGATGGCGGTGACGGCGTGGGGGTTGGCGTAGTTTGTGCCGGTATTTCCTTGATAGAGATAGGTGCCGAGACCGGATTTGCCGGTGATGTTGCCGAGAGCGTCGTAGGCGAAAGTCTGGGTATAGTTCTGGCCGGAGACGGCGCCTGTGATGGTGGCGGAGGTGAGACGGTAGAGATCGTCATAAGTGAAATTGGAGGTTTTGGCGAGACTGGAATTGTAAGGGCCGACCGGAACAGTATCTGAAGAGTCGACGATTTTGGTGATGTTGCCAACGGGGTCGATGGTGTAGTCGAGTTTCTGGAGTTTTTGAGTGCCTTTGGTGGTGAGTTTTTGAGTCAGGCGGTAGAGGGCATTTTGGTCATAAGTGTTTGTGGTGACTGTGCCGTTGGCGTATGTCAGTTTGGTGGTTTGGCCGAGCGGGGAGTATTCCAAAGAGTTGATGAGCGGCTGGAATACAGACTGGTTTGAAAGTTTGGTGGTGACGGTTTCGAGCTGGCCGGCGGAGTCGTAAGTGTAAGCGGCTTTGGTGGCGTCGGGGTAAGTGATGGTGAGCGGGTTGCCGAGGCGGTCGTAGCTGAAAGATGTGGACTGATTTGTGAGAGTGGATATTTGTTTGGTTTCGGATTTTTGGAGACCGAGAGGAAAGTAGGCGTAGGCGAAGTTGAAAGTGCCGTCGCCCATGGAGGTGGTGCAGAGCTGGCCTTTGCCGTTTTCGCAGGTGTCGTATGTGTTGGTGAATTCGATGAAGGCGGTGCCGGATGAATCCTCGGTGAGCTGGCGGTTGAGCGCGTCGTAGGTGTAAGTGGCGGTCATGTCGCGGGGGTCTTTGGCGGTTGTTATGTTGCCGGCGGCGTCGTAAGTGTAATTCCAAATTCCAAAAGTGGCGTCGGCTGGAGCGTGGAGATCCTCGGATTTGGTGCGGCGGGAGAGAGCGTCGTAAGTGAAGTTGCGGAGATTGCCGAGTGCGTCGGTGAGGCGCGTGAGGTTGCCGAGGGCGTCGTAAGTGTAAGTAGTGTTGTATAGATTTGAGTTATTGTATTCGGTGACTTGCGCGAGGCGGTCGTAGGCGTCCTTCTTGAAATCCTTTTTGTGGTTGAGCTGGTCGGTGGTAGTGAGAGCCCATTGATCATAGGAATTTTGGACGGTGCCGGTGGCGTCGGCGACTTGAGTGGGGCGGCCGATGGCGTCGTAAACGAATGAAGTGTAGAGGGCGTTTTGGGTAGTCGGATTGGTGCGGGCGGAGCCGGAGGAAAAATAAGGGAGAGAGGTTTTTTGGACGAGGCCGCGGGAGTTGTAGAGAGTGTCTTTGACGGAGAAGTTGGTGGACTCGGCTTCGGCGCGTTCCTGAATGACGCGGCCGAGGCCGTCATAGTAAAAATAAGCGTTGGCGTGATTGGTATTGTCGAGATAATTTTTTTGGGTGACGGAACGGGGGAAATTGTCATTGTATGTGTAATCAGTTTTGAGAACGAGAGTGGCTGGGTTGCTGAAATCGGACTGGTTTCCCGTGAGGAGGCGGTCGAAGGCATCGTAAGTATAGGATAGTTTGGCACCGTTGGCATCGGTGATGGTGAGAGGCTTGCCGGAAGAATAATCATAAGTGATGGTGGTGGTTTGGTTGAGGGCGTTTTTGACTGTTGTTGGGAGGAGGTTGTTGGCATCGTAAGTATATGTCGTGATGTTGCCGCGTGGATCGGTTTCTGAAGTTGTGAGTCCGTAGGAATTGTAAGCGGCTTGCGTGGTGGCGTAGGTTGTTCCGGTGATCCAGTTTTCCTGTTTGGTGGTGTTGCCAAGCGTGGCCGAGCCGTAGGCGAGGCCGTCATAATAATACTTGGTCTCGGATTTTTTTGTTCCGGAATTATCCTTCAAAAGTTCGCTGGAAACGAGACTCAAATTGCCCGTGGTATAAGTGTAATCGACAGTGGAAGTGTCGCCGGAGATATCGCTGAAAGTGCCGTCATCGTTAGCTGCAACTTCGCCCAAATTTTTAGCCTGCGTGAGATTGCCGTTGGAGGAATTATAAGAAAAAGTCTGTGCGCGGTCGCGATGATCGGAGTCTCCATCGTAGTCCTTTTGAATTGTCTGGGATTTAAAAACAAAAGTCCGTTCGTTGCCGAGATCGGCCTTGTCCCATTTATTTAAAGTGAGCTGAAAAAGGTTGTTGTTGGAATCGTAGAGTTCGGCGCGATAGACGAGGTTGATCTTGGATTTTTGATCCTGGTATTCGCCGAACTGTGAGGACGATTCGTTGCCCTGATGGAAAAATTGGACGGTCTTGTTGTTGTCGGGATCGATTTTGGTGACCTTGGCGAAGCCGGCAAATTTGCGGTCGTAGGGATTGTTGTAAAAATATTGCCCGCCTTCGTATTCGTAAGTGTTTGTGGAAGTGTTGCCGAAACCGTCGTCGGTAGTGATGGAGGAAACGGTGTAGACGTTGATTGGGAGTTTGGGATTGTCGAGAGCGGAACCGGATTTGTAGGCAGTTGTGGGTTTGTAGGTGATTGTGCTTTCGGAACCGGAGGAATAGTGAACTTTTTTGAGGAGATCGGGCTTGGTGGATTTGTTGATGAAGACGCGTTTTGTGCTAGTTGAGTTGTAATAATTCGACTCAACAATATCAGGCAAACTGTCTGCATTTACATCGACCAGGTAAGTTCCCCAAGGATAATTTTCACATCCAGGATAGCAGAAAGAGGCCGGAATTGTGTAGGCCGTGTCCTTTGTCCAGCTGGTTCCGTTACCAATATAGACTCCGGTATCCGGGCCATTGCTTTGCAAAATATCCACAATGCCGTCTCCGTTGACATCGCTTACCCGAACAGATCGATGCCAATTAGATCCAGAATAAAATCTGACAGGAACAGTCCAGCTCAAATCCTGATTCCAGCCTGTGCTATCACCTTTGTTCTGGTAGACACCGTTTTCACCACGAATATATATCGTCGAATTAACAACTATGTCTGTCAAACCGTCTCCATTCGCGTCAAAAAGTTGTACACCTCCTTTTTCTTCGGGTGGATCGTACACATGGAAATAAAGTGGTATCGTGTAAGTGGGAGCCAGTTCCCATCCGGTATTATCCCCTTTGTTTATTCTGACCCATTTTGTCCCACTACCGTCGGACTCTGACATAACAAAATCCATTAAGCCGTCCCCATTGATATCGAAAGTGCGTAAACCGCTGCCACCGTAACAATTACTGCATAATTGAAAACCGACATTAAAATCCAATGTCTCTTCCCAGCCCGGGAACTCTCCTGTATTCAGGTATACTTTTTGATTGCTAGCTTGGCTATCCATAATATCCTCTAGTCCATCACTATTAAAATCGCCGCTAACATTTTTTGTTCCGCACCAACCATCTCCGCAATAAAATGTCACCGGAATAGTATAATTCGGATTAATGTCCCACCCTGTACCATCAGCTTTGTTCAGGTAAACTTTTTTTTCAGTAGGTGATGAAGCTTTAACTATATCCACATAGCCATCTCCATTGACCTCCATTAATCGGACACCGGAGTAATCATTGCTTGAACCGGCATAAAAATATTCCGGAATCGCGTAATTAGGATCAAGTTCCCAACCGGCCTGTCCGCTGGTGTATTCAAAAGTGGTGACGGGCATCGTGGAAGTGTTGCCGGATTCGTCGCGGGCGGTTTCCGTGATGGAAGAGAGAATCGATCTGGACTTGTTGTTACCTGCGGAATAAGCGAGATCGTATCGGCGGGTCCAATTGCCGTTTGTGCGGGTTTCGATTCGAGAGAGGCGCTTGTTTGTGGTCACCAAAAAACCTGTGCCGTAGGATTTCATTTTGTCGAGGCGATCCGAAAATGTGAAAGCGACTTCGTAGATTCCGTCGTTCGCTGCAGAGGTGCTGTATTTTATTGAAGAAGGGTACACTTGGGCGGAGTCCTTGTTGTATTCGTATTTGATGCCGTTGCCGTTGGCGTCTTCAATTTTGGAAAGCATCCATTTGGCGACTTTCGAAGAGTCAGACGGGTTGTCGAGACGTGATGAGGTGGTCTGGCCAAAATAATAAACATTGCCGTTTTTGTCCTTCACAGTCCACTGATTGTCGGTGGTGAATTCATAATTTAAAAAAGCGCCGGATTCAGTTTCCGCACCGTAAGTTCCGTGCGAGCCATCGGAAAGTGAGACCGGTTTTAATTCGCCGGAGAGAGAAGAATTAAAATAATTTTCAGTGTAAAGTTTGTCGACGCCTTTGCGGGCGATGCGCTCAATAGTGGGGATGCTGATTGCCCAACCGAAACCGGAGAGATTGAAATTGTCCTCGTTTTGGCTGTTATAATTTATGGCAAGATTTGGCGTGAGATTGTTGCGGCCTGCTGGAAGAGTAAAAGGATAAGAGATGGTGAGGGCGCCGGTTTGAGCATCAGGTTCGACCGCCATGAGATTTTGACCTTGGGTGCTTTTGGGATCGAAAATTTGGACGGTGCCGGGAGCGGGTGAAGTGGTGACTGGCGGAGTAGTTGTTGTGATTTCTTCCGTTGGTGGTGGAGCTGGAGCAGGTTCGGAAGTGGTCTCGGCAGGGGCCGTTTCAGTTGGTGTCGAAAGTGTTGACGAAGTTTGTTCAACAGGGGTGGTTTGGGTGTCTTCCGCGATGGCAAAATTGGCAGGAAGAAGGGTGGAAAAAAGGGCGATTGAGATCAGCAAAGAGACGGAACGTTTGAGGCTAAAGCTAAACGACTTCTTCATGTGATGTGAGTTAAATTTTAAACCCAGATTTGACCCTGGTTGAAATGGTATCAGAGGTTTTTATGGATGGCAAATTTTGGGGTGCAAATTGCAAAAAGATGGAATCGGCAACTTCGATGAATCCGAGTTCTTCATAAAACTTTTTGAGCCATTTGGGATTTTGCGAAACAACCAGATTGATATGATCGATTTTAAGTGAGACCAATTTTTCGAGTAGGGTTTTCATAAGTGTCGTTGCGACTCCCTGATTTTGATATTTGGCATTGACTTTCAAATCAACCAAAAGAGCAAATCGTTTGAGATCGCCGACCACTCTGATCGCCCCGATGATTTCTTTGTTTTTCGTACAAATGCCGATGAAAGCTGTGTTTTTAAAAACGGCCGGATAAGTTTTGTCGTAATATTTTTTGTAGAAAATTTTTAGATGCTTCGACCACTTTTTGAGCGCGGACGCCGAAACGACTTTGTATTGATACATGGAAATTATGGTTTGCTGAGGACGATGTTATTTTAGCGGGAATTTGTTTTAAAGAATACCCCCAAGTTTAGCCGCATGGCGTTTTTCGTGCGTCAAGAAATTTCCGATCGATGGCGTGTGCGATGAGGTGATGTTCATGACAAAGCGGTGCGAGGTAGTTGGGATCATGAGCTTGGGACAGAGCGAATCTGGCGGTGTGATGGGTTGTCTGGGCCGATTTTTGGCAATGGGTGATGGCGCATTTGGTGCCGTATTCGGAGCGAAGAAATTTTTTGGTTTTGGCAGGGATGTATCTTGATGTCTTTTTGGCTCTCGCTAATGCGGAATTTTCCGTTACCGATGCCTGTGCGGTAATTTCAGCTTTTTCATTTTCAATTTTTTCCTTTCTTTCATTTAAGAATTCCAAAATCAATTCATTGATATCGAGACCTTTGTTTTGGAGTTCGGACAGTTTAGCAATGACTTCCGAGGAAAGATTCAACCGCGTCTGCTCGGGCAGACTTTTCGCTTCGATTTGCGCCTCAAATAAGCCATTTTGGTTTTCACTTTTGGTTTCATGACGCAGATCACGGACCAAAGTTTCCACCGCACTTTTGGGAAGCAGTTGAACTTGATTAGCTAAAAACTCTTGGTTTGCAATGGTAGCAACGGAGGTGATTCGAGCCAGTTTGTTGGCGCTGATCTTGCCGGTGGTAAAAAGTTCTTGCAAAGCCGGTTTGTCCAAAAAACTTTTTTGTTCGTATAATCGGCGACGGTTCACTTCCGGGAGAAGACCAGTGAATTTGTTGCGATAGTTGAGAGCGAGTTTGCCGAAGTGTTTGCAGAGTTCGTATAGTTTTTTGTCGGAAAGACCAGCTGTGGTTGTCGAAGTTTTCATGTTTTATTGGTTAAAAGTAAATTTATCGATGATTGAATTCTAGCTTTCTTCAGCCAAAAATCAAGCTTTTGGCGTGGCGGAAAAAGGCGAAATGTGGCGCGATAAAACTCGTATTTTTGGCTTGAGGGAGAGCAAAACTGGCGTTGTGTTTTTACGAAATGATGGCGCTGTAGGACAGGCAGCCTTCGTCGGGCCAAGATTGCTTTTTCAGCTTATTCAAAGCAAAATTATCGATCCCCTACCACTCTTTCTTGTGCGCACGCACAAAATTGTGATAAAAAGGGAGTGGGCTGTTAATCAATTTCAAATGCAAAATGGTTATGCGGACGTGGTGATCGGCATGCAATACGGCGACGAGGGCAAGGCGCGGATTGTTGATAATC
>JBAZZM010000022.1:0-11960 GCA_041658805.1 Candidatus Altimarinota bacterium
ACACCAGTGTCCTCAACTATTTTCGACGTCACTAAAGTAAAAGTCGGCGACAAAATTGGCGACTGGACAATCATTACCATTGAAGCTCCAGATAATAAGTACGCAGGATGGACACCAAAAAATGACGAAGTGTCAGTCGAATTTGTTGGCAATGTTGCAGTTAGCGGAAAGTTTAAATGGGATTCAAAGATTACTGGAATAAAGTTCTATCCTGACAGTGAATCCCAAAACAAACTTCCAAAAATAGTTTCAGACAACAATTCACCATATTTAGTTACCACCAGTGACTCTGAATTAATAAATGGTGATCAAGGAGACATTGAAATGTCTCTAACAGGATTTCGAATATGGAGCACTCCCGATTTAGGCGTGAGCAATCAAATTTTTAATATGGAAAAAGTGGTTACAAGTAATGTCTCCGAAGTCGCAGAAGAACTCTCCGCCACAAACAACGTCTTTACTTTCGACACTATCAAAGTCGGCGATCAAATCGGCACAATGATTGTGCAATTCATTCAACCGGCCTCAAACGGTCCAGTCACAAACAACAGCAATGAAATCCTTTTCACTGGCGAAACCGAAATCAGCGGCACCTACACGAACATTCCGGAAGGAGACGGCATGCAAACCGGGGTCTGTTTCAACCTTGATGAAAATTCCACGAAAAAAATCCCGACAATCGATTGGAGAAAAAAAATCAGCAATTTCTGCTTCACGAACCAGGGCAAAGCCGCGACAGAATTAGGTCCATCGGGAAGCACGGGCACGGCCACAATCATAATCGACAACTACCAGTCCAGAAATCTCGATGGCGGCGTTTGGGACATAGCCAACCTCGTTGAAGTAATCTCCAAAGACTAAAATGGACCTCATTTTTTTCGGCATGCAGGGCTCCGGCAAAGGCACTCTCGGCAAATCCGTTGCCATCCGTTACGGCATGCGGATTTTTGAAACCGGTGGTGAGCTCCGCAAACTTTCGACCGAAGACTCCGATCTCGGCAAAAAAGTAAAATCCATTATCGAAGCCGGCCATCTGGTTTCCAACGAAGTGGTTATGGAGATCGTGGAAAATTTTATCAAGCACCTCCCGCCAAACACATCGGTTCTTTTCGACGGCATCCCACGCCAGATCGAGCAGGCAAATTCTTTGAATGCTCTTCTTCAAAAAAACAATCGCACTTACAAAGCCGTTTTATTGAATATAAAAAAAGAAACCGCCCTTTTTCGTCTCACTACGCGCCGCGTCTGCAAAGTCTGCAAAAGCGTATTTCCGGCGGACTACAAAGCTGAAAAATGCACCTGCGGCGGCGAACTCGTCACCCGCTCCGATGACAATCCCGAAGCCATAAAAACCCGCCTCGAAGCTTTTGAAAAAGAAACTCTCCCCGCCATGGAGCTTTACAGGGATGGAATGATCACTATCGACGGCGAACCACGCATAGAAGAAGTGCAACGCCTTGCTTTTCAGGCTCTAGACCCGATAATGAAGCCATGAAATCATCTGAAATTTCCATCAAGACTCCAGCCGAAATCGAAATCATGCGCTTCGGCGGAAAGATTTTGGCCGATGTCTTGGCCGAAACTTCCAAATTGGCCAAACCGGGCATCTCCACAAAAGAACTCGATGACTTCGCCGAAAAATTCATCCGCGACCGCGGAGCCGAACCGGCATTCAAAGGTTATCGCGGCTTTCCGGCCGCGCTCTGTACCGCCATCAACGAAGTCGTGGTTCACGGCATTCCCAAAAAAGATGAAATTCTCAAAGAAGGCGACCTGCTCACTCTCGACTGCGGGGTTTTATACAAAGGTTTTTACACCGATGCCGCAAGAACTATCCCCATCGGGCAGGTGGACAATCAAAAACAACGCCTGATCAAAACCGCAGACATGGCTTTGGAAAAAGCTATCTCCATGATCCGTGAAGGTATCCATGTCGGCGCCCTCGGCCGCGCCATTCAGGACATCATCGAACGCGCCGGCTTCAAAGTCATTTACGACCTCACCGGCCACGGCCTCGGCCGCACCCTCCACGAAGAACCAACTATTCTAAATTATTACGACGGAAAACCCGGCCCCATGCTCAAGGCAGGCATGACCATCGCCATCGAACCGATTTTTTCGGTCTCCAGCTCAAAGATAAAAACCCTTTCCGACCACTGGACCATAGTCACCACCGACGGTTCCTGCGCCATCCAAGTCGAAAACACGGTTTTGGTTACCCAAAATGGTTGCGAAGTATTGACCTAGGTGGTATTAACATAAAATATTGTTTGTGTAGAAGAGGCAGGGCGACCATGTCCTTGTTTCCCGATTTGTAAAATAGTAAAAAAATCGGAAAATTTTGAATTTTTACTATTTTACGTTTTGAAGGAAAAGGGGTGACGGGGATGGCTCGTAAAAACTGAAATGGCTTGGAAGCACGGCGAAAGGGTCAGTCCTTAGTCACTCTCCACCTTTTTTGTATTTCCCCGAATTTTCCCTTGCATACACAGAACTTCTCATGTAAAATCCACTCGCTTTTCACACGGCTAACCATTAAAAACAGGCATATACATGGGAAAAGAAGAGCCTATCGTAGTCCAAGGAATTGTGATCGAGCCTCTGCCCAACACAGAGTTTAAAGTTGAACTGGAAGACAAAAGAACCATTATTGCCCATTTGGCCGGCAAGATGCGCATGAATCACATTCGCATTCTACCCGGTGATAAGGTGACCGTAGAATTAAGCCTATACGACCTTACAAAAGGCCGTATCACCTATCGCCATCTGGATAAACCAAGACGACCATGAAAGTCCGATCATCCGTAAAAAAAATCTGTCAGAAATGTCAATTGATCCGCCGCAAAGGGGTCGTTCGAGTGATCTGTTCCACAAAAAAGCACAAACAGCGCCAAGGTTAGTTGGATTCTAAGCAGTCATTATTCGCCCCCCAAGAATACTGACTGCTTAAAACTTAATTAGCATTATGACGCGTATCGCGGGCGTAAACCTGCCCAATGAAAAGAGGATCGAAGCCGCTCTGACAGCTATCTACGGAATTGGCCGCAGCATGAGCGCCAAAATCATCGACGAGGCTCAACTGGACAAGAATAAGAAGGTCAAAGACCTGACTCCGAACGAGGAAACTCTCCTTCGCGACATCATCGGGAAAATTCCGGCCGAAGGTGATCTCCGCAGACGTGTAGCCATGGACATCAAACGCTTACAGGAAATCGGTTCGTATCGCGGCATCCGTCACAAAAAAGGCCTGCCGGTTCGTGGCCAGCGCACACGCAAAAACGCACGCACACGCAAAGGAAAGAAAAAGACGGTTGCAAACAAGAAAGTAGTTACCAAATAATTAATTCAATGCCCGCAGAAAAAGCCAAAAAGAAGAATGCCAAACCAGCCAAAGCTGACAAACCGGCTGATAAGGCGGAAGCCGCAAAGACTGAAGCTACGGACAAAAAGCCGGCATCAAAGCCTGCCAAAAAAGGCAAGCGCCGTCATGTTCCCCTCGGAAATGCTCATATTCAAGCTTCTTACAACAATACGATCGTCACCCTCACCGAGCCAAACGGAAATGTGATTGCATGGTCCAGCTGCGGTTCCAGCGGCTTTAAAGGCACACGTAAATCCACGCCTTATGCCGCGCAGGTCACCGCCGAAAAAGCGGCCGAGAAAGGCAAAGTTTTCGGACTCGAAAAGGTAAAAATTTTCATCTGCGGTGTGGGCAACGGCCGCGAACAGGCCATCCGCGGACTTACTTCCGGAGGCTTGGACATTATTTCTATCACCGATGTCACCCCTATCCCCCACAATGGCTGTCGTCAGCGCAAAGCCCGCCGAATATAAACCAATAAACTATGTCCAGATACACAGGATCAGCTTGTAAATTATGCCGCCGCGAAGGAGTCTCCATCTGCGGCTCAAAAAAATGCGCCCTGCTTCGCCGAAATTACAAACCCGGCATTCATGGCAACTCTTCTTCCATGGGCAAACTTTCCGAATTCGGCAAACAGCTCCGTGAAAAGCAAAAGGCAAAACGTATTTTTGGTATCACCGAACGCCAATTCCACAAATATTACAAGATTTCAGAAAAGACAAAGGGTGTCACAGGTTTGATGATGCTTCAATTACTTGAATCCAGATTGGACAATGTTGTTTACCGCGCAGGCTTCGCCGAAACACGCCGTCAGGCCCGCCAAATGGTCGGCCATGGACATTTCAAGATCGCCGGCCGTCGCATCACTGTCCCATCTTTGGCAGTTAAAATTGGACTCAAAATCGAAGTCAGGGATCGTTCTCAAAAAAGCCCTCTCTTCACAGCTTTGGCCGAAAAGAAATACAATCCGCCAAAGTGGCTTAAAGTTGACTACAAGAACCCTTCCATCGAAGTTGTCGCCGACCCCGACGAAACTGATGTCGAGCAAGGCATTGACAGCAAAATGATCGTAGAGTTCTATTCAAAATAAAACCACTCTTACTACATAAACCGCATCAAAATGCATCAAATCCAGGAAGAAATCGGTATTCCGAAAATCAAAACTGATAAAATCGCGGACAACCACGTGATTTTCACGATCAGTCCATTGCCTACAGGCTACGGAGTCACCCTTGGAAATGCTTCCCGCAGGGTTCTGCTTTCTTCACTGCCGGGCGCCTGTATCACCGCCATCAAAGTTCCGGGCACAAGCCACGAGTATTCGACCATCAAAGGCGTCAAGGAAAGCGTCCTCGACATCTGTCTCAATCTCAAATTGGTCAATATCAGGAAAACCACCAAAGAAGTTTCCACTATCACTCTCGAGACTTCCAAGGGCGGCAACATCACGGCCAAAGACATTTCCTGCCCGTCCGATGTGGAAATTTTGAATCCTGAACAACACATTTTGACCGCTGAAAAAGGCACAAAGATCAAGATCGAGATGCGCGTCGAAAAAGGCGTCGGTTATATTCCGGTCAACGTCCGCGAAAGAGACGAAACCGAGGTCAATGTTATTTTGCTTGATGCTATTTACACTCCGGTGGAAAAAGTCCGTTTTGATGTGGAGGCCACACGTGTCGGCCAGATGACAAACCTCGATAAACTCACTCTCGAAATCAAAACCAACGGTGCGATTTCCCCTGAAGACGCCCTCAAGTTTTCCTCCAATGTTCTTCAGTCTTACTTCAACCTCTTCAACATGGAAAATATCATGGTTGAAAAGGAATTTATGTCCGACATCAAAACCATTATGGAAAAGGAACAGGCCGCCGAGTCCAGCCGTCCAAATCAGGAATCCTACACTCCGATTGAAATTCTTGGCTTCTCTCCACGCACTTTAAACGCTCTGATCAACGGCGGTATCGGCTCCATCGAACAACTTTCCAAATGCACAGAGAGCAAACTTGCAAACCTTCGTGGCTTCGGCAAAAAGGCTTTGACCGAAGTGGCGGCCGCTTTGGAAAAGAAGGGACTTTCCCTCTCTGAAGAATAAATTAATTATATGAGACATCGCGTTAAAAAAGTTAGGATCGGTATAGACAAAGATCATCGCACATCCCTGATGCGCAATCTGGCTATGGCCGTAATTATTTACGACAAGATCAAGACCACGGAGGCCAAGGCGAAAGCCGTTCAACCCTTTGTAGAGCGGCTTATAAACATCGCCAAAAGCAAAAAGGACAAACGTTCGGCGATCCGCGAATTGGAAAAACTGCTTCAACATAAAAACAGTTCAAAGAAAATTTTGGAAGTTTTGGTGGACAAATACAAGGATAAGAACTCAGGATACACACGTATTACCAGACTTGGCTACCGCAGCGGCGACAACGCGCCGGTGGTCCAGCTCGAACTTATTTAATATTCAAATGAAAACTACTATTGCCAAAAAAACAGACGAAAAGAAATGGTATTTGATAGACGCCAAAGACAAAGTTTTGGGTCGTATCGCCCCAACAATCGCAAACAAACTGCGTGGCAAAGACAAACCGATTTTCACGCCGCACATTGACTGCGGTGACTTTATTATTGTCATCAATGCCGACAAAATCCGCGTCACCGGCAAAAAAGATTTGGACAAAAAATACTACACCCACACCGGATTTTTAGGACACATCAGTGAAGCTTCTTATAGAGAATTAAAAGCCAAGACTCCGGATAAGCCGCTCAAATTAGCCGTTTACGGCATGTTGCCGAAAAACAAGCTTCGCCCGCGCTTCATGGAAAAACTTTACATCTATGCCGGCGAATCCCACCCTCATGAATCACAAAAACCTGTAAAATTGGAAATTTAACTTTAAAAAATGCCTACTAAAAAAAGTGTCACGAAAAAAAAACCGTCAAAAGCCAAAGTCGAAATTCAAGCCGAAACTCCGACCAGAATCAGCGGCAAATATTTTTACGCAAAGGGCAAACGAAAGACATCAATCGCCAAAGTTTATCTTTCCAAGGGAACAGGTGAAATCAAAGTCAACGGCCGTGCCGTAAATGAATATTTTCCGATTAAAACGTTGGTTGGTGTGATCAGATCCCCTCTCAAACTGACCGGCGCCGAAAACAAATACGATATCAGCGCAAAAGTGATTGGCGGTGGCATCAGCTCACAAGCCGACGCGATCTGCCATGGCGTGTCCAAAGCGTTGATGGAAGCCGATCCGCTTTCAAAACCTACTCTCAAGCGTGCCGGCATGCTTACACGTGACTCCCGCATCAAGGAGCGAAAAAAGTATGGTTTGCATCGTGCACGCCGTGCTCCACAATTCAGCAAGCGCTAAAAATCTGGTAGAATCCCACTTGATGAATAGTTCTTCATATTTAGAAAAGGGTCTTTCAACTGCGGAAGTAAAAAGCCGTTTGGCCAAATTTGGCTACAATGAAGTCATCGTCAAAAAACATTTTGAATGGCTAAAAATCCTATTCCGCCAATTCCGCTCATTGTTGATTTTAGTCCTTATAGTTACCGGCGCCATCGCCATCGCTCTCCACGAATACACTGACGGACTGGCGATTTTGAGCATAGTGGTTATCAACTCCATGATCGGTTTTTTGCAGGAATACAAAGCCGAAAATGCCGTTGCCAGTCTCAAAAAAATGATTGTTTCCAAAATCATCGTTCTCCGTAACGGCAAGAAAATGGAAATCCCTTCACGGGAATTGGTGCCGGACGACATAGTCCTCCTTTCCGAAGGAGACAAAATTCCGGCGGATATGAAAATTATTGAAGCCTTCTCCCTCCAAACCGACGAATCCGCTCTCACAGGCGAATCCGCTACGGTTCAAAAATCAGCAAAAGAAAAAGAGAATTTACTTTTTAAAGGAACAGTGATCACCTCCGGTCGCGCCACCGCACAAGTCATCGCCACAGGAAAAAACACTTCTTTTGACAAAATCGTCCGTCTCGTCTCCAAACAGGAGAAATCCATTTCCCCTCTTGATCTTCAGCTAAACAGTTTAGGCAAAAAACTGGCTCTGGTCATTTTACTTACAATCATAGTTTTATTTACGATTGGTTTTATCAGAGAGGTTTCATTGATTGAAATGTTTATGACCTCGGTTGCCCTCGGTGTCTCGGCAATTCCGGAAGGCATGCCAATCATCGTCACACTCACTTTAGCCATGGGCGTTCAGATTTTATCTGCAAAAAAAGCCATCGTCCGCAAAATGAATGCCATCGAAACACTCGGCGCCACAACCGTTATCTGTAGCGACAAAACAGGCACACTCACTCTCAATGAAATGACCGTTACCAAGATCTATACTGACTATATCGATCGGGAAATTTACGGAATCGGCTATACCGCAAAAAATAAATTTATCATTAAGAATTTAAGTGAAAAGAAGCTGATTGAGATCGCCGAGAACTGCAACAATGCCTTCGTCGAAAAAAATCCGCTCGGCGATCCAACCGAAATCGCCCTCAAGATTTTGGCTCTCAAAAGCGGAAAAGTCCGCCAGCACAAAAAACTCGACGAACAAACCTTCAGCTCCGAACGAAAAATGATGAGCACTCTTCATCGCATTGAAAACAAGAAAGAGATCTTTGCCAAAGGCGCCTTCGAAGAAATTATCAAACGCTGCGATCGCATTCTCATCGACGGAAAAATCCGCAAAATCACCTCCTCCGACAAAAGCAAATTAACCGTCCAAAATAACAAATACGCCATCGAAGCTTTGCGCGTTTTGGCCTTCGCATACAAAGATTGGCAAGGCAAATTTAACGAAGAAAATCTTATTTTTGTTGGACTTGTAGGCATGTTTGACCCTCCACGCGACACAGTCGCCGAATCCATCAGGATAGCGCAGAAAGCCGGCATCAAAATCAAGATCATCACCGGAGACAACCCTCTCACAGCCCGCGCCATCGCAGAAAAAATCGGCCTTAAAACATCCAAAGTCGTCACCGGAGCGGAAATCGACAAGCTGACCGACCAAGAACTGAAAAAACTCATCTACGAAGCGGATATTTTCGCCCGCACCTCACCGCTCCATAAATACCGGATTGTAAATTTATTGAAAAGAAACCACGAAGTCGTGGCCGTTACCGGCGATGGTATCAACGATGCACCCGCACTAAAACATGCCGATGTCGGCATCGCTATGGGCATCAAAGGCACCGAAGCCACTAAAGAAGTTGCCGACATCGTCCTCAAGGACGACAATTTTTCCACCATCATCAGTACCATCGAAGAAGGCCGCCGCATTTACAAAAACATTCTGGCCTTCATTAAATACATGATCTCGGTCAATTTTGACACCATCACAATCGTCGGACTGCTGACCATTCTTGGCCATCCCCTGCCGCTCCTCCCACTTCAGATTCTCTGGATCAATATCGCCACCGACGCCCTCCCTGCTTTGGCGCTGGGCAGCTCCGCGGCCGATCCGGACAGCATGCGGGAAAAACCGCGCCCAAAAGAGGAAAATATCGTTCGCAAATTTTCCGGCTTTATCATTGCCACAGTCATCGTCACCACTATTGCCACCTTGATCAGCTATTTTTATGGCCTCAAATTACACAACCTCGACCACGCCCGCACCATGGTTTTTACCGAAATCGTGCTCTTTGAATTGATCTTTGCTTTCGTTTGCCAGAGTGACAAAAAGCTGGGCATAAAGGCTCTTTTCGCAAATCGCGCTCTCATCATCGCCACATTTATTTCTCTGATCTTTCAGCTGATAATGGTGTACACTCCCTTCATGCAGCAAATTTTCAAAACCACAGCCCTTGACCTCAAGGAGTGGCTTGTTTTACTCTTACTAGCCTCGACAGCCACACTTGTTCCATCCTTAAAAAGAATCATTCACAAATTGATCAAAATCTAATGCGCTTCGACATCCTCACTATCTTCCCGGAAATTTTCGACTCTTATCTCAAAGAGAGCATTATCAAACGCGCCATCGCAAAAAAATTAATCAAAATCAGAGTCCACGACATCCGCAAATATTCAAAAAATAAACATCGCAAAGTTGACGATATCCCTTTCGGAGGCGGCGCCGGTATGGTCATGACACCTCAACCCCTCCACGACGCTATAAAGGCCGTCAAAAAGCTAAATAAAGGCCCCGTGATCTATCTGACTCCACAAGGCGAAACCCTCACACAGATCAAAGTGGAAAAATTGAGCAAAAAAAAGTCAGGTCTGATCTTAATCTGCGGACGTTATGAAGGGATTGACCAACGCATCCGCGACCTCCTCGTAGATGAAGAAATTTCTATCGGCGAATATGTTTTAACCGGCGGAGAAATTCCGGCCATCGTCCTCTTGGACAGCGTTTCACGTCTGATTCCGGGCGTCCTCGGAAAAGCCGCATCTCATCTAGAAGATTCCTTTTCCAAATCTTTGGACCGAAAAAAGGAATACCCTCATTACACGCGCCCGGCTATATTTAAAGGAAAATCCGTCCCAGCCGTCCTCCTTTCCGGCAATCATAAAGAGATCGAAAAATGGCGTCGTGCACATCTAAAATAAAACCATGGTTTTGAACTCACTATTGATCACACTTCTCGCCGCCACACCATTAAGCTTGATCGTAATCCGTTACATCAGCCGCTTTTTCAGTTCCCACGATCCACATCTCGCCGACACAACTGTCATTTGCAGCGACCTTACAGGCACTCTCACCCATGATGAATTAAAAGTCAAAAGCATTGAATTGATCAGCGAACACATCAAAATCGATCTCACCAAAAATTTGCTCGAATTTGAAAATCGCGACACAAAAGAAAACATCTTTCTCGAGAAAACCGAATTGAAAACACGCAAAAACGCTGATCTGATGGCCATTTGCGCTAACCTCTGCGGCTATCTGAAAGTGTCCGAATTGGAAAAAATAATCAATAAATTTTTTCTGGAATGCGGTTTCGGCAAACACAAAATTGAAGCCGACTATGAAGTGATCCAAAAAATCCCATCCGATCCGGATAAAAAAATCTCCACCGTCGTCGCCATCAAAAACGGAACAAAAGAAATTTTTGCCTTTTCCAAAGGCAATCCGATAAGTCTCCTTGAAAAATGTTCCCGCTTCTCCGTCGGCGGAAAAAAGATGGAAATGGATACGGTCGAGAAAGCCCGCATCCGCAAGTTGATCAAGAATATGGAACGCGACGGCCAAAAGTTAATCGGCTTTGCCTACAAAGGTCTGCCACTAAAACGCTTCGACAACTATTCGGAAAATTTCACGGAAAACGATCTGATCTTCCTCGGCGTCGTCGGCTTGAACAATCCGGTAAACATCGAACTCAAACCAAGCATCGAATTGGCCAAAGAAATCGGCGTAAAAATATACATCACCAGCGAAGGCAAAGAACGTCCCGCCGTTTCGGCGGGACTCGAACTCGGGATCATCAATCCCAATTACTTTGAGAGCATCATCGGCGCGGAACTCGAGCAAAGCCACGAAAAACGTCTCCACAAAGTCATCGATAACAAAGAAAAAGATTTCATTTTCGCTGAAATCTCGCCGCAGGACAAAATCAAAATCATGGAAGCCTTTCGTCAAAATGGCGAGACTGTCGCAGTCGCAAATAAAGAAATCGGCAACGGCTTGAAACGGGTCCTCCAAGGCATCATAAAAGAACGCGCCAACAAACTAAACGCAAAAAAATACATCTCCCATGCCTTCGTCTGCAAAATTATCGAGCTGATGGCCATCTTCGCCGCACTCATCGCAGGCGCACCTCTCCCATTCACTATCGTCAGTATTCTCATCCTCGATCTGATCATCAACCTCATCCTCGAATTGGCCCTAAAATCAGACAAAGTCGGCCAAAAAGTGGTTCATCAGGTCTACGAAAAAATCGACACCAAAATCGAAACAGACCGTATCCTACGCTACGGAATTTTTTATGGACTCCTCTTTACCACCATTTATTTTTTTAATCTCTACCGCTACGGTTGGAACTTCGGCAACGAAACACCAATCGCCACCGGCGTCATGGAGAAAAT
Source organism: Candidatus Altimarinota bacterium (assembly GCA_041658805.1). Lineage (GTDB taxonomy): Bacteria > Patescibacteriota > Gracilibacteria > UBA1369 > LOWO2-01-FULL-3 > JBAZZM01. Next base: position 11,410 of record JBAZZM010000022.1, read on the forward strand.
CGCCACAATCAATTTACTTTTGCTCGCCTTGATCGAAATCGTTAGCGCCTACAATATTCGCAGTCACAAAAAATCCATCTTCCGCAAAAAGATATCTTCAAATCCATACCTTCCGCTCACCGCCATTATTGTCTTACTGATCATTTATCTGCTCACAGGCTTTGCTTTGATCAGCGACTACATCGGCTTAAGCCAACTCTCACCAATCGACTGGCAAATTAGCTTTTTCGTCATTTTATTGATCATTATCGCCACAGAAACCCGTCGTTACCTCAAACGCAAAAATGAACATCCAAATCCCGCGAAATAATTATCTGCGCGTCAAAGTTATTCCCAAATCCGCAACCAACGAAGTCAGCGAAATTCTCGCCGACGGCACGATCAAAATCCGTCTCAAAGCCGTTCCCGAGCGCGGCAAAGCAAACGCCGAACTCATCAAATTCCTAAGTAAAGAATTAAAAATCGCCACAGAGCAAATCAGCATCATCTCCGGCAAAAGCGAGCGTATCAAATTGATTAAAATCAAAAATGAACCTGACCGATAAAAAATC
>JBAZZM010000023.1:0-11505 GCA_041658805.1 Candidatus Altimarinota bacterium
TATCTATAACACCTCCGGCACTCTAGCCGCTGATGTGACTTGGAGCTTTACAACCACAGCCGCCCCAACCGGCGCTCCGACCGTCAAAGCAAACACTTATGTTCCGGCCGTAAACGCCACGGGTGTCTCCGTTTCTTCCGGCTCTATCACAGTTGATTTTGAAGGCACGGGCCTTTCCCGTGACACCAGCAAGGCCATCACTTTGAAAAAGGATGGAACAACTACCGAAGTTACGACTACTAAAGAATTCAGCGCCACCAACAACAGGCTGACCATCAGCTACACTGCAACTCTCGAAAACAGCACGAAATACAATGTCTCCATCGACAACGAAGCCATCAAAAATTCCACAGGCCCTCTGGCTACTGATGTGACTTGGAGTTTCACAACTGTTGCCAGCTCCACAATCCCGCAGGTAAAGAATCTTGATGTGGACGAAGACACTTTTAATCCTGACGACAATGAAGAGGTTGAGGTCAGTTTCAAAATTGATAAAAAGGCTTACCTTAGCGCTTACATTAAGGACGAAGATGCTCGGATTGTCCGCAAATTTGAAGATGAATTTGATCCGGACGATCTCTACGATGTCGACGATTATTCTTTTGATTGGGACGGAGAGGACGACGACGGCGACACCGTTGACGATGGCGATTACAAGATTTATGTGAAAGCCAAAGCTCAAACCGGCAACGATGCCGACATCGAAAGCATCGAAGTCACTGTTGATACCGATGGCCGCACTGGTGGCAACGACATCACCGACATTTTCGACGACCTCGATGACATCGATGACGACGAGCTTCTCGACGCCATCGCTTATGTTTACGATAATGACATTTTCGACGGCTACTCAAACGACACTTTCCGTCCGGAAAAGAAAATCAACCGCGCCGAAATGGTCAAGGTTTTGGTTGAGGCTTTCAACGTTAAATCCAAAAGTTACAATCTCCGCTTCACCGACATCGACGATGACTCTTGGTATATTGAATATCTTGAAACCGCAGTCGCCAACGACATTGTTTCCGGCGACTCCGGCAAGCGCACTTTCCGCCCTGCAGACTCGATCAACCGCGTTGAAGCCCTCAAGATGGTTTTCGAAACCCTCGGTGTCACCGACGACTTCGACATTGATTCTTGCGACGACTCGCCTTATTCCGACGCTGATGAAGACGAGTGGTATATCGACTACGTCTGTCTCTCCGACGATTACGACCTCTTTGATCTGGTTGGCAGCAAATTCAAACCCAGTCAGGATGTCACCCGTGGCGAAATGGCTCTCGTTTTCTTCCGTCTTTCCGAGGAAGGCGTGATTGACTAGTCAAAAAAATAAAAATAAAACATGACCGCAAAAAGCAAAATTTTTCTGCTCACGCTTGCTGTTCTGGCCTTAGCCGTCAGCGGCGTCTACCTGGCTACAAATTCCGAATTTCTTCAGGGCCTGCTCAAGCAAAAGACCCCAGTATTTCAAGCCGGTCCGGAATTCCAAAAAGTGGATCCATATCTGGATATCACTTCTCAGACAGGAGATTTTGTTGATGATAAGATCAGTTCCGGCGCGAACATCACTTTTAAAGTGACCGGCGCTGTCGACTCTGTTGATTTTAAGGTCGCCAACTCGGACTACGGATACCTGACTATCCAGAAAGCAGCCACATTTAATTTTACCGACGGAGACATTAAACAGCCTGCTCCAAGTGGCAACGATTTCGACACGATTGAAATGACCGACGTTATCGACGAACCCTTTGTTGAAGGCAACATCAAGGATTTCGTAGACACCACGGACTTAACACAGGACATGACCACCGACACCGACACCACAGACTTCACGCAGGACCTGACCACCGACATAGACACCACGGACTTCACGCAAACCGAGGTTCAGACAGATGGAACTTTGGACCAAGGCCTCGATTTTACTCAAGAAAAGACCGGCAGCGAATTTTTGAATAAGATCAAAGGCAAATTTCAAGGACAGATCGATCCTGCCGACGGTGCATTCGATAGCGGCAATCCCTTTCAGGGATTTCTCAAATTCAACAACGGAGGCACGGTTAATGCTACAGAAGTTACCGCCAACAAAAACGACAAAGTCACTTTTTACGCCGCAAATGTCACCGCCGACCAGACTGACGCTTTCACAATCTCTGTCAACCCTTCCAGCGGATCTCCAATAACCGCGCAATTTGATCTTGCAGGCAGCGGTGGGGGATGGGGCATTGTCCCGGACGACAACCTCAACTTTGGTGACGATGACGATACAGGCAAAACCAAAATCAGCCTTTCGGCGGGCAAAACAACTATCGACGAATCAGGCACAGGCTCTATCACTACTCTCAAAGCTTCCCTTCCAACCGGCCAAAAAGCCTCTGCGCCTATTCAGGTCAATTTGGAATTTGCTGGCGATACCGAACTCGGGGATTATGAGAAATATCCGGATCATGACTGGATCACGATCAGCGCCAATCAGCAGTTCGCCCTCATGACCATCACCGCACAGGACGACACTGATTCCGAGGACGAGACTTTAAATGTCACCATCTCCTCAATCAGTAACACGGATTACGAAATAGATCCGGCCGCCTCCTCTGCCGCCATCACAATTGCTGACGACGACGCCACCGTTCCTCCTGATGGCATCGGCATCAGTCTTTTCATTGACAAAACTTCCATTTATGAGAATGGCGACGACGCGATAAACCCAACACAGGCTACTCTCACCGCCAAATTTTTGGACGGCTACACACAGGATTCCACTGTCAATGTCCCGCTGGTTTTTTCCGGCACATCCGAATCCGGCGATTTCACCACCGATCCTTCACTGCCATTCATTCAAATTCTCAAAAATGAAAACGAAGGACAGATGACAGTCACCATAAATTCTGACACAGATGTTGACGATGAACTTCTCACCGCCACCATCGGCGCTCTCAATACCGGCTATATAGCAGTCGATCCATCCACGGTCGATTTGAATCTCATCGATTCTGACGACGATCCTCCGGTTGGCGACGATGATGACGACGACGACACGACCGGAGCCATCTGCGGCAATAGTATCCTCGAATCAGGCGAGCTCTGCGACGACACAAACTGCGATATCACAGCCACATCCTCTTGTACTTCCTGCAAAGCCAGCTTCTTCCTCGATGGCAATGCCTGCGTTGCCACCTGCCCAACAGGCAAATACCAAGACGGCGCTCTCTGCGTCACCACTTGTCCTTCCGGCAAGGAGATTCAGGGAGGCTCATGCGTTACCACCGTCATCACGCCTCCTACCGCCATTTCCTGTCTCGATCTGACCCTTTCCAAACCTGAAAGCTCTTGGAATACCGATGATTTCACAGCCACCAATTCACAGGACTTCACGCTCGCGGTCACCACCGATCCGGCCGGCAAAGCTTCCGAATTCAAATACCAATGGACTGTCACAGGAGGGGAGTCTACCGACTGGAAGCTCGGCTCTGTCACGCTTGATCCTTCCAACACTCTCCAAAACATCGACTCCGAAGAACTCGCCAAGATCAAAGTCACAGCTTTGGACAAAACTACAAGTGTACCAATTTCCAGCTGTTCCCTGACTAAAACTTTCCACGGCGGTGCCGACGGTGGCTACACCGATCTGGACGACATCGACGATCAGGAGCTTCTGGATGCCATAAAATGGGTTACCGATCAGGGCATTTTTGAAGGCTACGAAGATGGCACTTTCCGACCTTTCCAAAAGATCGACCGCGTCGAACTCCTCAAAGTCTTGCTGGCCGCTTACGATGTTCCGGAAGAGGAAGCCAAACTTCGTTACAAAGATATAGATGAAGACGCTTGGTATGTTCCTGATCTAAAAACCGGTCTGAAAAATGGTATTTTTGAAGGTGATGATGGTAAGAATACAGCCCGCCCTGATGACTCTGTGAACCGCGTTGAGTCTCTCAAAATGACTCTCGAAATCGCCAACATCGTCACGGATTACAAGCCAAAAGTTTGTCGCTCTATCGGCTACGATGATGTTTACGATGATCAGTGGTATTACAAATACACCTGTGAATCCTACAAATACGGTCTCTTTGACGAGACTGACGATGATGAATTAAGCCCTGGCCAAAAAGCCACTCGCGGCGAGCTCGCCTTGCTCCTGTATCGTATGTTCAAGGAAGGCCTCCTCGACGCAGTCATTGATTAATGTCTGAAATATCTCCGGCCTGTAAACACCATGCTCATTCCGAGTTTGTCGGCCGTTTTGATAATCTCCGCGTCTCTCACCGATCCACCCGGCTGAATGATCGCTTTTACGCCAAGTTTATGCGCCGCCTCCACGCCGTCCGCAAAAGGAAAAAACGCGTCCGAGGCCATCACCGACCCACGCACTCTTTTGCCGCCCTTTTGTCCGGCCAGCATCACGCTGTCCACCCGCGACATCTGTCCCGCGCCGATTCCTGTCGCCACCGTGCCCTTTGCCATCACGATCGCGTTCGACATCACGTGTTTCACCACCTTCGTCGCAAACAGCATCGCCTCGATTTCCGTCTTCGTCGGCTTCTTTTTTGTCACGACTTTCAGATCCGCCGGTTTCAAACTATAGGTATCTTTTGTTTGAATCAGTAACCCGCCGGTCACTTTTTTGACATCGGTTTTGATTCTCGAATGCCCGTTAAATTTCCCCGTTTCCAGAATTCTCAAATTTGGCTTCTGCATCAGCTTTTTTAGCGCTGCTTTTTGGAAGGCCGGAGCCACGATCATCTCCACGAAAATTTTCTTTTTGAAAATATAATCCACGATTTTTTCATTCACTTCTCTGTTCACCGCGATCACCGAACCAAAGGCCGACATCGGATCCACCATATGCGCCTCCATAAATGCCTTTTCGATTTTCCTGTTCACCGCCACGCCGCAGGGATTGTTGTGTTTTACAAACACAGCCGCCGGCTCTTTAAATTCCTTCACCAGTTCCAGCGCGCTGTCTCCGTCCACCAGATTGTTAAATGAAAGTTGTTTGCCATGCAAGACTTTCGCGTTCGTGATGTTCGCTTCCACGCTCTCCGGATTACGAAAAAAAGCGGCTTTCTGCTGCGGATTTTCGCCATATCGCAAACTCCCTACTTTTTCATAATGCAAATTCAGCAACTCCGGCTCGCCCAGTTTTCCACGGAAATATTTTTCAATCGCCTCGTCATATATTGCCGTCAATCCAAACGCTTTTCGCGCCAGTTTTTCTCTCATCTTCAAATTCGTGTCTCCATTTTTTAGAATCTCATTCGCGACTTTTTCATAATCTTCCGGATCACAAACCACCGTCACAAATTCAAAATTTTTCGCCGCGCTCCGGATCATGCTCGGCCCGCCGATATCGATATTTTCTATGCACGGTTCTTTTTGGAATGGATACAGATTTACGATCACCATATCTATCATCTCCACTCGATTTTTCTCCGCCTCCTCCATGTGCTTTTTATCGCTTCTCAAAGCCAAAATTCCGCCATGCACTTTTGGGTGCAAAGTCTTTACTCTCCCGCTCATCATCTCCGGAAATCCTGTGTAATCCGAAACATCCACGACTTTGATTCCGGCCTCTTTCAATTCATTCGCTGTTCCTCCTGTCGACAAAATTTCAATCTTCTTTCTCTCCAGCGCCCGCGCAAATTTAACAAGCCCACGCTTGTCGGAGACGCTGATTAGAGCCCTTTTGATCGCCATTGGTTGCCAGTTAACAGCGCAAAAATACTACTTATTTATTGTCCTCCAGTCAAGGCTCATCCACTCCGCCCTTGCTCCACGGATTGCATCGCAGCACCCGCCACGCCGTTTTCAGCCCGCCAAAAATCACTCCGTATTTCGCGATACTTTTATATCCGTATTCCGAACAGCTCGGCGCATACCTACAATATCCATACGGAAAAAACCGCTTAAACAAGCCGTGATCTGGCGACAGCGTTTTTTGATAAATTCGAATAAGCCCGCACACAATTCTTCGCGGTATTTTGATCAGATCAATAATAATTTCCACAATATTCCTTTACGCCGTTGATGATACATTCCCAATGCGTATGAATTCCGGTTGCCCCGTAAACTCTTCCGGTGTTGCCCATCACACCGATCACGTCGCCCTGATTCACAGTATCCCCGACTTCCACGCTGACACTATCCATATGCGCATACAGGGTCTGCACACCATCGCCATGATCGATGATCACATGATTTCCATATCCGCCGCCGTATGTTCCGCTCGAGGCCTTGATAACTGTTCCTTCTTTCGCGGCCCAGACCGGAGGTTTGCTGCGGTTTCCGATATCCAAAGCGTAGTGACCTCTCTTATACCCTTGGGTGATTTTTCCTGTTGTCGGAAAGATAAATATCTTGCCCAAAGCCGGCGTGGCATTGGAACTGCTGTAGTTTCGCATATCTCTTGTTGAAGTCCCGGCTCGTGTCGTCGATCCAATTGTGCTCACCGGCACAATAGGCTCCGCACCAGGCAAAAACAAAGCCTGCCCCACTTTCACAGTCTCTGAATCAAGCGCATTTTGAGCGATAATTGCCTCCTTTGTGATTTTGTATTTCTTTGCGATCTTGTCCAGATTGTCGCTTGAAGCCACTTTATAGCTGACTCCATCAACCGGCGGAACCAACAATTTCTGTCCCACCCTCAAACTGTTTGCATTGTATAGGTTGTTTTCCCACATGATCGTTTTTACGCTAACTCCGTATTTTTCCGCGATTACCGACAGAGACTCGCCGCTGTCCACAGTATGCACGGCATAGTCCGTCATCCCGATACGGCTGGCCTTATTTGTCTGCGGATTTATTTTCACCAGATAGCCGTCATCATCAGAAACCAAAATATCTCCCGTGAGCGAATAGGAATCTATGTATTCATCGGAATAGGTCATGTAAGCCGAACCGATCGGCGCGTCCGGCGCCAGCGATGTCACGGCCAAAGCCGAAATTGCCAGCACCGTAGCCTTAAACATGATGCTTCTCTGCGGCGCAACAGGCACGAGATCCAGCGCAAATTGATTCATTTTCGCCCAAAAAGACACCGCTTTTTTATAGGCTGCGCTGTCTTTCAATTTATTCAGCGGCCTAAACGCCCATTTTCCCAGATCAAGCAAATGCTGCATGACCAGCTCACCCTTCGAAAAAATTTTCAGGTGTCTGGCTCTCTGCGCGAACTTGTTGACCTCCAGAATATCGGTTGTGGCCGTTATGTCTCCGGAAAGGCTTTGATTCATAAATTGTTTACGCTCTCTGCATTATCCCTTTTGTAATGAGGGCGGGCAAACCCAGCCCATTGACATTTCCATGAAAATATTGCACATAACGCTAGTCAAGTCAAGCCAAACCTCGCTAAAGCGCTGACACAAGCCATCCGTTTAAATGCCGCCAGACCACATCTTTCCCTTATTGCAAAAATAAAACATTGACTTTTTCGTGAAAATATCGTCCTTTGCTATTGCAAAAGCGTAGTCACTTTGTTAGAGTCCCCCTGCTTTCCAGATATTTCTGCTCTTCTCTTTTACGGAGGGCTACATAACCCAAAGAAATATGAAGTATGAAATTATGGTCCTTCTGATGCCGAATCTTGGCCAGGAGAAGACCTCGCACGAGCTTTCCGAGATCAAGAAAATGATAACTTCCCTCGGTGGCGAAATTTTAAATGAAGACGATTGGGGCCAACGCGAATTGGCTTATTCCATCAAAAAACAGACCCACGCCTATTACACGGTTATGACTTTTGAATTGGAGCCGCTCAAATCCAAGGAATTGGAGAAAACTTTAAATATCTACCCTGCTCTAATCCGCTATCTGATCACGAAATGTCCAAAAGGCTACGAGCTTGTCACGATGTCCACTTACAAAGCGGAAGCAGAAGTCGCTCTCAAGGAAAAACAGGAACTTGCAGCCGAAAAAGCCGAAAAGAGAGCCGGACCAAGCCGTAAACCGGCTGCCGCGCCTCGTGCCGTTGAAAAACCGGTCAAACCAAAGAAAGTCGTCGAGGAGCCTGAAGAACCTGCCGAAAAACCTGCCGAAAAACCTGTTGAAGAACCGGCCGAACCGATCAAGCCAAAAGAAGAGCCAAAAGATGAAAGACTCAGTTTGGAGGAAATGGACAAGAAACTGCGCAGTATTATAGAAGATCCGGATATTACTTTATAGTAAGCCAAAATTTACCATTTAAATTTTCATAAACATGCCCGCATATAAAGATCGTCGTTGCCACTTCTGCCAGAACCATATCGACCATGTGGACTATAAAAATGTCCACCTGCTCGACCGTTTCACGACCAAATACTACAAAATCGTGCCACGCTACTACTCCGGCATCTGTCTGAAGCACCAAAAAATGGTCTCTCGCGCCATCAAAAACGCCCGCGTCGTTGCCCTGATCCCTTTCACGGCTTAGGGAAGGGCTGTTCATTTTTTTCTCTGCACTCTCAAGTCAATCGCATGCGCGATCTCATGATGCTCTATGCACAGCGGCGCCATGAAATACGGATTATGCTCTTTCACCAGCGCAAATCTTGCCGTATGATGCATCGTCTCCGCCAGCTTTTTGCAATTCGAAACCGCACATTTTGTGCCATGTTCTTCCACCAAAACTTTTCTCACTTCAACCGGAATATGTCTCGTCACCACCACTTTATCTTTTGCTTTAAGCGCCTGCTCCAGAACAATTTTCGCCTTTCTCTCCTCGATTTCATTTTCTCTTTTTTCCAGAAATTCCAAAATCAACTCACTCACGTCAATCCCTTTTTCACGAAGTTCAGATAGTTTCGCCACCACTTCGTCCGCAAGATTCAGTTTAATCAAATTTTCAATCTTTGCCAAAGTGTTCACGTGAACACTTTTATCATCGTTTTTTCTCTCAAACAAGCCATTTCGATTTTCATCCTGCGCCACACTCTCATCCAAATCATTTCCATGTCTGACATCTCTAGCTAAAGTTTCCAGCGACCGGCAATTCAAAAGTTTGGACTGATTGAATAAAATTTCCTGATTTTCCACGGTCGCGATCGAGGCGATTTTGGCCAGTTTGTTTGCGCTGATTTCTCCGCTAGTCAAGGCTTCTTTCAAGATCGGTTTATCTGCGAATTTTGTTTCCAGCTGAAGCACTCTTTGCGCTTGTTTTTGGCTTACGCCGGCCAGTTTCGCCGCAAATTCAAAAACGTCCGAAAAACCTTTTTTCAAATATAATCTCCTCCTCTCCACTTCTGGCAACAGCCCGATAAATTTACTCCGCCACTGAAGCGCTCTCGCCCCATACATTTCGCAAAGTTCATACAATTTTTCATCCGTCATGTCTTTCATATATTTTGTGATTAAAAAATAATTTTAAAAATATTTCCAATACCGGTCCGCCCCGCTTTGCGGAGGACCGAAAACTTTTGGCACTAAAATAAAAATCTAAATAAAACGACTAAAACACCTTGAACCGAATTGTGCCCCAATTTTAGCATCCTAAAGCCAAAAATCAAGAATTCGGACTGGCTAAAACTACTAAAATATCGCACAATAAAACTCGCTTTTTCGGCTACCACAAGAGCAAAAGCCGTATTTGCCAACATCGTTGAATATTGTCTCGTACCATCACCGTCCTGACCATCACCATTAACCAACTCCCGCTCAATTCCCGCCCCTTTCCCCCTTCCAAAAACCCCCCTTTTTTGGTATAATACAGGGAAATGTTTACAAAAATAAAAACCAAAATCACTGCCGGCCGTCTACGCAAAGCGCAAGAGCGTGAGGCCACCTCCAAAGCAGGGAAAGCGACAGATTCCTCAGCCTTTGATAACGCCATAATCGTCTGGCAAACACCCGAGATTATCCGCTACCAAAGAGGCAATGTTTGGAGCGTCGTTATGGCCCTTTTAGTGCTTGGCTTGGCCGCGATCGGCTACTTTTACAACGCCTGGACTTTCTCCCTCGTCATCATAGTTTTCGCTCTCGTTTACATGCTCATTTCTCGCGAAAAACCAAAGATCGTTACAGTAAAACTTTCTCCAATCGGCATCAAAGTCGGCACCCGCCAGTATCCTTATTCTCAAATCAAACACTTCTTTTTGCTCTACCAGCCGCCATTTCTGGAGAATCTGGTCATTCGTCAAAACGGCTTCACCGTGGACGTCAACATCCCTCTAAACGGGAACGATCCGGCTACAGTCCGTGAGTTTCTAAAAACCAAAATCACCGAAAAAGAAGGTGAAAAAGAACCGATCACCGACACATTAATTCGCTTATTTAAACTGTAAATATGAACAAAGGAGAGCAAATAAAACAAGTCGACACATACACCCCGACTCCCGGTCTTTCTCCCGAAGAGCAGGAAAAGGAGAAGAAGGACACTATGGCCGAATTCAAGGACCGTCGCGAATCCTACCAAGCGGAAATTGAAAGACGGATTGAGAGCATGGGCGTAAAGTCCTATTCCCAAACTACTAAAGCCACTATCGAGCTTGCCGCCACTAAAATGGCTGCGGTTTACAACAAACTCGACATGAACGAGCCAGAAAAAGACGACATGGCCGCCCAAATCATGAAGGATTTTATCGACCGTATCGCCGGCGAAGACAGCGAAATCGATCATGCCGAACTGCTCAAGATGCACCAATACGGCAAACAACTCGGCGACATGCTCGCCTCTGACGATCCCAAAATGAAGTCTCTTCAGGACACCGTCATTTGGGCTCTCGGCAAATCTCCGGACGGCAGAGATTTGGAATCCAAAAGAGCCGAAGTCACCGAAACCCTCAAAGAAGCTCTCGCCACAGCCGGTCCACGCCGCGATGTCGCCGCCATGACTCTGGCTCTGATGAGCCCTGCCGACCAGGCTAAAATTCTCAAAGAAGTCAACGACCCGGTCGTCGCCCAGAAACTCGTTTCCCAAGGCTACACCACACCGATGGTTCTCAAAGATGCCGGTTATAAATTCGGTCCCAAAGTCCAGGAAGCCTACACCAAACATCAAAAAGCCATCGAAGGCGCGGTCCGCGGCATGAAAACTATCTCCATCGGCGCTGAAAACTATGCCAATCAAAAAATCACTCTCAAAAACGGCCTACGCACACTCGGCTACGTGATGGGAGGAACGACTATATTACTCAACGCCCTGGCCAGCTGGAAACATCCAAGTTCTCTCCTTACCAACGAATATTTTGGTTTCGGTTTGGCCCAAGTCGGCGCGGCATACTATTCCGGCACCGATCGCAAACTTTGGAATGATATCAAGCCCAAATCCGACCGCGATCTTGAAGCCGCCGACAAAAACGAGCGTATCATTTTGGACGAACTAAATCGCAGTGCCACCGGCTGGGCCGAGTTTTTTGAATTTCAGGACGGCGAATCCTTGAAGTCTTTATGGGAATTTATGGGCACCATCCGCGACGACAAAGAAAAATTACCGGCTTCAAAACTGACAATCGCCAACTTTCAAGAATTTCTAAAAACCAAACCCGAATACGCCGACGTCTTGGCCGCATTTAAAGATCTATCAAAGGAAAGCGGCACTATGACCGG
>JBAZZM010000024.1:0-10833 GCA_041658805.1 Candidatus Altimarinota bacterium
ATCCTGTCGGGTGTACCACCACGTTCCGCCATGGCGGAACGCTTTCCTTCCCCTCCCCCTGTTTCCCCTACCTCATTCCAATCTCATGCTTCACCAGCGCCCTGTGCTCCCTCGTGCCGTTTACCAGCATCGAAAAAGCCCGCACGCCGTGCTCATAGCTCTGCTCTGAAAACATCGCCTCGCAGGCCGCGCTTAGCAAAAATTCCAGCACATGCAGCCAGCTTTCCTCATATTTGGCCTTGTCCACATTCAAAATCTTTTTTAAATAATGAATACCGCGCGCTTTCAAAGCCAGCAGGTATTTTTCTCGATTCTCCAGAATGTGCAATCGTAGTCCGTCATGCGCGATCGCCAGAAAATCAAACACCGCCTCAAAAACCTGATTGTAATAACCGGCCTCAATATCAAGAAGTTCACGCAGTCCGGCCACCCCATGCCGTACATAAAAATCACTGAAAAATTCCACATTTGAAGCCACCAGCTTGTATAGAAGGTTGTGCTCAAAAACCAGATAATCGAAGATCACTCGCCACTGCGCCTCGCTCACGCCCATTTCCACTTTCATAGCCATCGGCCCGTCCATAATATAGCGCTCGATCAAACCGGCCTCACGACCACTGACAAACCGCTCCAGAATCAAGTTTTTGTCGATATTATTCATAGAAATTTTAAAGCCTGCAATTATACATGAAACTAGGCGCTTGTCAAGCGCTCCTCCCCACAATCCCCACTTCGGACCGGTCCGAAAAACACAGACTTTTTAGCTCATCAATAAGCCGTTTCGACTCTCAACTTTGTGCCCGGGCACAAACCAACGCAACCTTTGACACAATTCAAACATGACCTAAACCATGTCCCGGGACATGGAACTAATCAACCACTAAACATGTCAACCGGCCACACGCCAAAACAAACATCACTCACCGTTGACAAAAGCCATCTTTTGCTGTTAAATTCAGACTCTATGAAGAAACTCACGTCAATTTTACTGCTCACAACCCTCGCTATGACACTTTCGGCCTGTTCCTCCGCTGAACCCGAGAAAGTCTCCCGCGTCGAAATTTCCACCACTAAAGAAGTCGAAGTTTTCGACCTTGCCAAAGATCAGGCTTCACTAACTTTCACCAAAAACGGCGTGGCCGATTCCGAAAAAATCGTTTATTTGAGCCCTCAAATCAGTGGCCGTGTCACGAATATAAAGGTTAGCGTCGGCGACCGCGTTCGCAAAGGTGACACTCTCATCACTCTCGGCGACTCACTTTCAACTGACATCAGCGATATTCAAAATCAAACAGCCGAAGATTCACTAAACATCGCCAGGCATTCTCAAGCCTACACCTATGATTTGAGCTTTCAGGCTGTCCAAAGCGCCGAAACCGCCCTCGATCTGGCCGAAGAATCCTACCAAAATGCCGTCCTGACCAAGAAAAACACCGAAGACGTCTATGATATTCAAATCAATAATGCCGAAGACACTCTCAACGATGCCGAGGACGCCCGCGACGACGCCGAAGATTACTTGGATGATTTGGAAGATGATCCGGACTCCACCGCTGACGAAATCAATGCCGCCGAAGAAGATCTCGAAGCGGCCGAAGACGACGTCGACACAGCCGAACAAGCACTAGACCTCCTCGAAGCTAACGCTGATTCCCAAATCGATCAGCTGAATTTTGCCATCACTTCCGCAGGCAAACAGTACGAATTGGCACAGACCCAGCTGGAAAGCGCTTATCAAAGGGCCTCGCTCGAACAGCTCGGCACCGACAGCCAGCTCCTCCAAGCCGAGTCCGGAGCCAAAATTTCCCGCATCACCACCAATCAAAAAAACATCACCGCACCTATCGACGGAGTCGTCACTGAAATAAACGCCGAAGAAGACAACCTTGTAACCCCCGGCCAAACTCTTTTGAAGATCGAAAACAGCGGTGATCTCATAGTCAAAACCAGCCTCAACGAATCCGAATCAGCACTTGTAAATGTAGGAGACACCGTGAAAATCGGAGACAACTCCGGCCGAATCACCTCCATCAGCCCAAGCCTGAATTCCACCACAAAAAAAATCGACGTCGAAATTTCCATCGACCGTCTTGGCGAAATCATCCCTGGTTCCTTCGTCAAAATCTATTTTCAGCCAATCGCCAAAAACCGCATCTTTATCCCGCTAAACAGCCTTCACGTCAACGACGATGGTGAATTCGTCAAAGTCATCGAAGACGGCAAAGTCACCACAAAAAAAATCACAATCGGCGAAATCATCGGCAACTATGTGGAAATAAAAAACGGACTCAAGGGAAATGAAAAAATTATCCGCACAGCTACAAATCTGGTTGAGGACGGCGACTCTGTAAAAATCAGCAAATGAACATCGAGCAGGAAAAAAAGCTGACAAAAATCAAGCACTCCTTCTGGGGGTTTTTTGTTGAGAGACGAGCCGTTTCATGGCTTCTGGCCATCGGCATCATTATTTCCGGCATTCTCGCATTTACCACTTTGCCGCGTGAAATTCAGCCTGAAATCAATATCCCCATCGGCGGCGTTTCTGTAATTTTACCGGGAGCGAATCCGGAAGATGTCGAATCCCTCGTCACCGAACCGATGGAAAAAGAAATCAGCACAATTTCCGACATCAAAAATCTTAGCTCATCGTCCTCTTCAGGCAACTCGCTGATCATTGTCGAATTCGAAGCGGAAGCTGATTTCGATAAAAACATGCAGGACCTCAAAGACGCAGTAGACAGAGCAAAACCGGACCTGCCGGAAGACGCCACCGAACCATTTGTGATCCGCGCCGAAGCCAACGACTTCTCCATCGTCACCTATTCTTTAATGGGAGATTTACCCGTTTACGAATTAAGTCGCGTCGCCGAAGATGTCCAAGCCGAGCTGGAAAAAGTTTCGGGCGTTTCCAAAGCCTTAATCGTCGGCAGTCAAACAGAAGAAATCGATGTCGAAATTGATCCAAACAAACTCGACGCCTACGGCCTGACAATAAATCAGGTCGCAAACATGATCGAATTTGCAAACACAAATCTGCCACTCGGCCTGATCAGCATGGACGAATTAAACTACTCCGTCCGCATCGACAACCGCTTTGAATCTTTGGAAGATATCGGGAATATCCCCCTTTTAAATTTAGACGGCACATCGATCCTGCTCAAAGACATCGCGACGATCCGCACAAACTATCCGAAGCAAAATGTCATCACCAAACTTTCCATCAAAGGCGGCGAATCCATGCCGGCAGTTTCAATTCAAATCTACAAAAAAGATGGCGGAAATATCCTCGACATCGTCGATCGCAGCAAAATAAAGATCGCCGAACTTGAAACCGGCGGAATGATTCCGGAAAACGTAAATGTCGCTGTAAGCAACGACAATTCCATCTTTATCCGCAGTGACTTGAGCGCTCTCACGGACGACGGAGTCGAGACGGCGGTGATGATTTTCATTATTCTTCTCCTCGCCCTCGGCTTGCGCGAAGGCCTGATCGCCGGCTTGAGTGTACCACTCACTTTCCTGCTCACATTCGCCGTGATGGATTTTTTTGGTCTCACTTTAAATTCGCTTTCACTTTTTTCACTGCTCATCGGACTCGGCATCACAGTCGATACCGCCATCGTGATAATGCAAGGCGTTCATGAAAATATTCATAAAGGCACGCCTGCAAAAGAGTCCGCGCTAATCGCCATCCAAACTTATAAATGGCCTCTGATCGTCGGTAGCTTGACCAACATGTTTGCCTTTAGCCCAATGCTTCTCGTCAGTGGTATTTTGGGGGAATTTTTAAGAACCATGCCAATCGTCATTTCCGCGGCCTTGATTGGTTCTTTGGTTATCAATCTGACCATCATCCCGGCCGCTTCCGCCAAATTTTTGCACACCGAAAAACTGGTCAATAAATCCACCAGACTGGAACAGGTTTTCAACTGGATAGGCCAAAGAGTTCACAACACGGTAGAGAAATTACTCAACAGCCGCCCACGCCGCGTTCTACTGATTCTTTCCATGATCGTGCTCTTTACCATGAGTATGTTCCTTCCGATTTCCGGCATTCTCAAAGCAGAACTTTTCCCGCAAACCGATCAACAGTACTTCATCGTCCGCGTCGAAACACCAATCGGCAGTGTCATCGAAAACACAAAAAAAATCACCGAAAAGGTGGAAAAAGAACTTTATGAAATTCCGGAGATAGACAATTTTCTGACCATCATGGGCTCAAATCAATCCCCGGCCCTGTCTGAAGGAATCACGGTCGGTGGCGGCATTGAAAATTCCCATCTCGCAAACATCACCGTCAACCTCGTAGATAAAGAAGAACGCAGCAGAAAAAGTTACGACATCGCCAACTCTTTGGAAGAAAAATTGCAAGGAATTACCAACGCCAAAATCACCGTCAGCCAGTTACAGGAAGGTCCTCCTACCGAATCACCTGTCACAGTCCGCATCACCGGAACCGATCTCAAAGCGCTAAAGAAACTTTCCGCAGATATTGAAAAAGCCGTCAAAGAAACCGAAGGCACAAAAAATGTTTCCAATAGCCTGAAAATCGGCGTCAATGAATTCAAATACACTCTCGATCCGGAAATTTTGAGCTATCACGGCCTCTCGGCACTGCAAGTTGCCGCCACGATCCGTGGCATTCTTCAAAGCGTCAAAGCCGACACCGTGACTTTGAATGGAGAAGACAATGACATTATGGTCAGCTATCAGCTTCCGGAAAAAAACGGCCGCCAAAATTTGAGTCTTGAAGATCTCGAAAATTTTGAAATCCCAACGCCAAGTGGAAATTCCGTCACCTTGGGCCAGCTCGGCAAATATTATTTTGGTTCCGGCATCGAGTCCATTTCCCGCGAAGACCAAAAGCGCATCATCAAGATCACCAGCGAACTTCAGGAAGGCGCAAATGCTGTCGATGTCACCAAAAAAATCCAGGAAAAGATCGACAACATGCAAATCACAAACGGGCAAAGCGTTTCCTTTGGCGGAGACTTGGAGGAAATAGCCGAATCCTTCAACGACCTCTATCGCTCCATGAGCGTCGGCGTCCTACTCATCCTTTTCGCCTTGGTTTTACAATTTAACTCCTTCAAACAACCTTTGATCATCCTCATCACTCTGCCTCTCGGTTTGATCGGCGTTTTCCCGGGCCTCCTGCTCCTCGGCCTAAACCTCTCATTCCCTGCCTTTCTCGGAGTCGTGGCCCTCTGCGGCATCGTAGTCAACAACGCCATCGTGCTCATCGACCGCATCAACGAAAATCGCGGCAACGGCATGGAATTCAAGAAATCTATCGCCGAAGCTTCCAACTCCCGCTTTCAGGCAATTTTCCTCACCACTCTAAGTAATATCGTTGGCCTTCTGCCTCTCGCCTTGAGCAACGAATTTTGGGCCGGACTGGGCTTCTCCATCATCTTTGGGCTGACTTTTTCGACCGTCCTGACCCTCGTCGTCATCCCGACTCTTTACTATATCTTCGAAGCCAAAAAAGCTCTAAAATACAGCGCGGAATAACCAAACTCATGCGCTACGCCGAAATTCTTTTTCCTCAAAAAGTAGGCACACTGACATACGCCATTCCGGAGAATTTGAATCCGGAAACCGGCCATTTGGTCAAACTCCCTCTTCGCAAAAAAAGCACGCAAGGTCTCGTCTTGGAAATCCACAATCGCAAACCCGATTTTAAAACCTCACCAATCGAAGAAATTCTCCTGTCTGCGCCGCTTCTTCCAACTTCACAAATTCAACTCCTTCAGTGGCTCTCAACCCATTATTTTTGCCCGCTGTCCCAGTGTCTCAAACTTTTCGTTCCAAAAAGAATTTTCCAGAACAAACCGGTCAAATCACGCTCCAAAAAAGCTGAACAAATAAATAGAACGCCACTCAAAAAACTCACGCCTCCTCAAGACAAGATATTCGCAGAAATAAAAGATTCCTCAAAGAACAATTTTTTAATACACGGAATCACGGGTTCAGGTAAAACCGAGATCTATACCCGCCTCGCCGAACACTACATCAAACAAGGCAAACAGGTCTTGATTTTAGTCCCTGAAATTTCCCTCACGCCACAGATTATAGAATATTTTGAAAGCGGCATCGGCCTCAAGGCCTCTGCCGTGCACAGCAAGATCTCCGAAGGCGAAAGAAACGCCTCATGGCAGGGCATCCACTCCGGCGAAATCAAACTAATCATCGGCTCCCGCTCCGCCGTTTTTGCCCCATTCCAAAATCTCGGTCTGATCATTGTCGACGAGGAACACGATTCCTCCTACAAACAAGACAAAAGTCCGCGCTACTCCACTCATCGCGTCATCGAAAAAATCCAAAACATCAACCCGCAAATCAAAGTCGTTTACGGCAGCGCCACGCCCTCCGTCGAAACCGCAATCAGATTAAAAGACACAACTCTCCGCCTCGAAAGCCGCATCTCCGGCACCGCCCTCCCCGATGTCGAGATCGTCGATCTCCGCGAGGAATTTCACAAACACAATTATTCGATTTTCAGCGAACGCCTGCGCGAAGAAATCCTCCGCATTCTCGCCCAAAAAGAACAGGCCATCCTCTTTTTGAACCGCCGTGGCAGCGCCTCATCCGTAGTCTGCCGCGATTGCGGTATCGCCACACGCTGCACAAATTGCGAAGTCCCACTCACCTATCACGCCAAAACCTACGGCTCACCAACTCTCGTCTGTCACCATTGCGGCGCCCTATCCAAGCCTCCAATCAACTGTCCAGTCTGCAAAGGCCCAAACATCCGCTATCTTGGCATCGGCACACAGCGCATCGAGGAAGATTTGAAAAAAGAATTTCCCGAAGCCCGTGTCCTCCGCGCCGACAAAGACACAACCTCAAATCGCTACGGTTTCGAAAAAATCTATCGCGACTTTCGTGATCACAAAGCCGACATCTTGGTAGGCACACAGATGATTTCCAAAGGCCTCGACATTCCAAATGTAAATCTCGTCGGCATCGTCCTAGCCGACATCGGCCTAAACATCCCGGATTTTCGCAACACCGAAAGAAACTTCCAGCTCACCACGCAGGTCTCCGGCCGCGCCGGTCGCGCCGAAAAACGCGGCAAAGTCATCATTCAAACTTACAATCCCGACAACCTCGCCCTCGAATTCAGCAAAACTCAAAACTATGACGAATTTTTCAAAGCCGAAATCACTCAAAGAAAGCTTTTAAAAAATCCGCCTTTTTCCCATCTGGCCAAAATCCTCGTCCTCGACAAAACCCTCTCTTCAGCCAAAAAAAGAGCCGAAGAAATCGCCACAACTCTCCAAGATTCCAACCCTGAAGCAGAAGTGAATTCCTACCCAGCCTACCTCACCCGCCTCCGCGGAAAATTCCGCTACATCGTCCTCATCAAATGCCAAATCGAAACCGACATTCACAAGTTGTTGGAAAATTTACCAAAAGAATATATCATGGACCCAAATATCCGCATCGACATCGACCCTATTACCACAACTTAAATGAAACGAGTCCTCTCCGGAGTTCAACCCAGCGGCCGCGTCCACCTCGGCAACTACCTCGGTGCCATCCGCCAGCATATCGAAATGCAAAAAGATTTCGAATGTTTTCTGTTTATCGCCGACCTCCACGCTCTGACCACCATCAAAAGCGCCGAGCAAATGCGCACCCTCACTCACGAACTCGCTGTCACCTACCTCGCCCTCGGCCTCGATCCAAAAAAAACCGTTTTCTTCAGACACTCCGATCTCTCAGAACTCACCGAGCTATGCTGGATTTTTGATTGCATCACAACCATGCCTTTTCTGGAACGCGCCCATGCTTGGAAAGACGCACTCGCAAAAAAGAAGAAAGAAATTACCATCGGCCTTTTCAACTATCCTGTCCTCATGGCCGCCGACATTCTCATCTACCAACCCGACCTCATTCCCGTCGGTCAGGACCAGAAACAACATGTCGAAATCGCCCGCGACATCGGTCAAAATTTCAACAAGATTTTTGGTGAAGTTTTCAAAATCCCCGCCCCATACATCAAAAAAGAAGTCGCCGTCGTCCCCGGCACAGATGGCCAAAAGATGAGCAAATCCTACGGCAACACCATCGACATCTTCGCCGACGAAGCCACGCTAAAAAAACAAGTCATGGGCATAGTCACCGATTCCACTCCTCTCGAAAAACCAAAAGATACGAAAACATGCAATGTCTTCAAACTTTACGAACTCCTCGCCACAGAGAAAGAAATAAAATCTCTCGCCGCTAAATACAAGAAAGGTGGCTTTGGTTACGGCGACGCAAAAAAACTCCTGCTCGCCAAAATCCTCTCCCACTTCGGCCCCGCCCGAAGTCACTTCGCCGAACTCCTGCCCCAAAAAGACTACATCCGCCAGATTCTCAAAGATGGCGCTACCCGGGCCAAGATCGTCGCCGGTGCCACTTTAGCGCAAGCCAAAGAGAAAGTCGGGTACTAGGAAGCCTTTTGAAGCTTGTCACACAACTGACCCATCCTTCTTAACCGTGTTTCAATAGTATAAATTATAAGCCCAGATTCTTCTGACAATCTGGCCTTACTATTACCAGTCTCTTCAAAAATAGACATAAACAACAATCCGCTAATAAGCCTCCTTGCATCCATCCACCTCGGCACCAAAGTACAAAGCCTACCAAAAGTAGCCGAAGATTCTTTGATCTGTTGCAACAATGGAGCACAATCGACACCAAGCTCAGACAAAGGAGTTTTTCCTTCAAGCCAAAAGCTCATATCTTGCCTAGACACGCCAATTCTATCAGCCATCAAAGCTACATTGTTCTCGTACTTCTCCTTTAAATGAGCCAAAAATTCCCGCACAATCGAATCGAAAAGCGTTCTAATCTTTGGCTTGGGCATTCGAGACATCAACTCAACCAGCAATTTTCCATTGGATTGTGCTAAGTGGCATAATTCCTGGCATTCACTATCCTTAAGACCAACGAATTCCAAAGTTTTCCTCAACTTATTTGATAACTCATCAATTTCAACCGGCATACGTTTTTCTACACATGAAGCACCTTTTTTATCATCGTCCTTCTTAACAAAACTTTTTCTTCTCAAGTAAACCGGCAAATCAGTTTCTTCAATTATCTCCCCATTGCAAAACACACAAGCATGTTCAATAACATTTTCCAATTCACGAACATTTCCACCCCAAGACCACGAAGATAAAGTAGAGAAGGCTTTGGCGGAAATATCACGAACAACATGCCCATTCTTTTTCACATTCCCGTACCTTTTTATGAAAAATTTTATCAATTCACCAAAATCTTTACCAACTCTTTCCCTCAAAGATGGCAATTTCAATTGAATTACAGCCAAACGATAAAACAAATCCTCCCGAAGAGTACCTTTTCTAATAGCAGCATCAACATCTCGATTCGTTGCGGCAATGACACGAACATCGACAGTTTTATTCTTTTCAGAACCAACCGGAGTAATCACGCCATCTTGCAAAGCACGCAAAACTTTTACCTGGGCCAGCTGAGATAGATCAGCTACTTCATCGAGAAAAAGCGTTCCACGATCGGCTATTTCAAAAGCACCTTTTCTAGACTTTATCGCCCCAGTAAAAGAACCCTTTTTATGTCCAAACAACTCCGACTCAATAAGTCCTTCCGGAATTGCTCCGCAATTGACAGCAACAAAAGCCTCGCTTACCCTACGACTAGTCTGATGAATAAGACGTGCCACCAATTCCTTACCGGTCCCAGTATCGCCAGTCAAAAGTACTCTAGTATCAACCAGGGAAATCGTTTCCCTGATTAGTTGCTGAACTTCCTCCATGCCAACGATCTCTATACCAGAACGATCTTTTTCAGTGGAACCAACCATGTGATAAATACTTTTAGTTAAGAGCTTATTATGGCTAAAACTGAAACTATTGCAAGACAATCCTCCAAATGTTTCATCTCCCCTTGCATTCCCCTCCCCCATCCTCTAAAGTGACTTTTGTTTTGGTAGTTTCGTAATTTTTGAAAATTTGTGTAAATACATCTTTGTTACCGGCGGTGTCTGTAGCTCGCTAGGTAAGGGAATTGCTTCTGCCTCAATAGGTGCCATCCTAAAAACGGCAGGTCTGAAAATCTTCACTCAAAAGCTCGATCCTTACCTCAATGTCGACCCCGGAACAATGAGCCCTTTTCAGCATGGAGAAGTTTTCGTCACCGATGATGGCGGCGAAACCGATCTCGATCTCGGCCACTACGAACGCTTCATCGACGTCAGCCTGTCAAAGCTTTCCTCCGTCACCACCGGCAAAGTTTATAGCGAAGTTCTGGGCAAGGAACGCAAAGGAACTTTCCTCGGCCGCACTATTCAGATCATTCCTCATATCACTGACGCAATTCAGGAGGCCATCACCAACGCCGCTGAAAAAAGCGGCTGCGATATCATGATGGTGGAAATAGGCGGCACCGTCGGCGACATCGAGGGTTTGCCTTTTCTGGAAGCCATTCGTCAGCTCCGCCACAAACTGGGAAGTGAGAACACATTTTTTGTTCATCTCACGCTTTTGCCTTATCTCGCCGGCTCCAAGGAATTGAAGACAAAACCGACCCAAGCCTCCGTCCGCGAGCTACGTTCTATCGGTATCCAGCCGGACATGATTTTGACCCGCGCCGATTATCCAATCAAAAAAGAACACATCGAAAAAATCGCCCTTTTCTGTGATGTCAAAACCGAGTACGTGATCCCCGCCCAAACCGTCAGCTCGATTTACGAAGTCCCGTTAAATTTCCAAAAATACAATGTCGGCAAACTGATCGCTGAAAAATTAAATCTGAAAAATCCCAAATTTGATTTGAGCGAATGGAAAAAAGTGGACAAGA
>JBAZZM010000025.1:0-10676 GCA_041658805.1 Candidatus Altimarinota bacterium
ATAGCCAAAGGTGAATACACACTCACTGTCGATTTTGTCATCTCGATTTGCGCGAAAAAGCTGGATTTTTAGGCTAAAATAAGCTAAATTTCACACATTGGTACATCTTATTTTTTAACCAAATTTTCTATGAAAAAGATTGAAAAAATTGATCAGGAGTTGCATGCGAAATTTTCCGAATATGGAACAAACGCCAAACTGTGGATGCGAAAGTGCGTAATGATGCTACCGGAGATTGAAAAAAGGCGGATTTGGGAAAAGAAAGGCTTTTCGTGCATTTACGAATATGCGGCGAAACTGGCTGGAATGGGACGGGGAACGGTGGATGACGCTTTGTGGATGCTGCGAAAACTCGAGGACAAGCCGGAATTGATGAAGGTAGCCGAAAACAAAGGACTGAATGCCGTCCGGCCGGTGGTATCAACGGCGACAATCGAGAACGATAGTTTTTGGGCGGGCAAGGCAAAAATAATGAGCCGACAAACATTGGCCACCTATGTCAAAGACATGAAAAATCAAGAGCTAAATGGCTTGGAAATGAGCAAAAGCGAGGACATTTTTCGGACCGGTCCGAAGTTGAAAATGGGGAATGTTGATGGATGTGAGGTGCGAGCAACGGGGATGAAAAAAGTGGTGGCGATGGAATTAAAACCGGAAGTTTTAGCAAAATTGGAAAAATTAA
The DNA here is from genome assembly GCA_041658805.1 of Candidatus Altimarinota bacterium. GTDB lineage: Bacteria > Patescibacteriota > Gracilibacteria > UBA1369 > LOWO2-01-FULL-3 > JBAZZM01. The sequence goes on from JBAZZM010000025.1 coordinate 683, forward strand.
AAGGGAAAATAAGCTGGAATGAGTTGATGGAGCAACTTTTAAATGAGAGAGAAGAAAAATTGGAAGCGAAAAAGCCGACGGCGGTGAGAGCGGTAAATGAGGACGGGCATGTTGCGAGACATATTCCGATGGCGATAAAGCGCCATGTGCTGGCTAAAACCAACGGGCAGTGCGCGTTTCCCGAGTGCACAAAGCCAGCAAAAATCCTTCATCATACCGAGCGCTTTGAAACAAAAAAATACCACGACCAGAAAAAAATCGCACCACTCTGCGTTGCCCACGAACGCATCGCTCACTTAAGCCTGATTGAAAATGAAGAAAATCAAACGGAAAACTGGAAATTGCGCAAGGAACCGGACCAAAATACCCTGAATTTCTGGCTCGATCACAGCATTGCGGAATACCGGCAAAGCTGAAATACAATTCCAAAACCTCGCACACAACATACCGCTATTTTTGTCAATAACATCTTGCCTTCCCTTCTTCGAAAAATCCGATTTTGTGCTAATATCCTCCTCGCAAATTGATTCAATTATTCAGCTAATTTCTTTTAATCGTGGCCAAAAAAGACCAGAATAAAAAACTAAAAAAGACCGCCAAACCGGCTGTCAAATCGACCACAAAGACTACTTCGAAAAAGAAAATCAGCAAAGCGCCAAAAAAGACATCCAAAAAGGACGATAAAAATCTCGAACTGTTTGCCGAAGATGGTGATATCGCGACTCCGCAAGAAGCCGCTTCATCCACCCAGCCGCCGGAACCGCCTTCTGAAGCCGAGCTGGTAATCGACCCAAACACCGGCGAAGTCAAACCGGCAAACATCTCCGAGGAAATGGAGACGTCCTATCTCGAATACGCCATGAGCGTGATCGTTTCACGCGCCCTTCCGGATGTCCGCGACGGCCTGAAACCGGTTCACCGCCGCATCCTTTACGCCATGAACGAAATCGGCCTCAAGTCCAGCGGCTCCTTCCGCAAATCCGCCGCGGTGGTCGGTGAAGTTTTGGCCAAATATCATCCGCACGGAGACACAGCCGTTTACGATTCCATGGTCCGTCTGGCCCAGGATTTTTCGATGCGCTACACGCTGATCCGCGGTCAGGGTAACTTTGGTTCCATCGACGGAGACAACGCCGCAGCCATGCGTTACACCGAGGCCAAAATGGAGAAAATCACCGATGAAATGCTCAACGATATCGACAAGGAAACTGTGAATTGGCGCGACAACTACGACGGCCGCTACAAAGAACCTACAGTTCTTCCAACCAAACTTCCGCAACTTCTTTTAAATGGCAGCTCCGGTATCGCCGTTGGTATGGCCACTTCCATTCCGCCACACAATCTAGGCGAATTGATCGATGGTCTGATGCATCTTTCCGCCAATCCCGAAACTACGATCGAGGAACTGATGCAGTTTATCAAAGGTCCTGATTTCCCGACCGGCGGTATTTTATACAATATAAATGACATCAAAACCGCCTACCTCACGGGACGCGGTGGCATGATCGTCCGCGGTAAAACTGAAATCGTCGAAAAGAAAGGCGGCCGCTTTGAAATCGTGGTCAGCGAAATTCCATACATGGTCAACAAATCAAACCTGATCACAAAAATGGCCGAACTCGTTCACGACAAAAAAATCGTCGGCATCTCCGACATCCGCGACGAGTCAAACAAAGACGGCATCCGCGTCGTCATCGAATTAAAAAAGGACAGCTATCCGAAAAAAATTCTCAATCAATTATTCAAATACACCCAGCTCCAGTCTTCCTTCAACATGAACATGATCGCGCTGGTCGACGAGATTCAGCCGCATCTGCTGGACCTCAAACAGGTTCTCGAACATTTCATCAAGCACCGCAAAATCGTCATCACCCGCCGCACAGAATTTGATCTCAAAGTCGCCAAAGCCCGCGCCCATATTTTGGAAGGTTTGAAAATCGCGCTGGACGACATCGACGCCGTCATCGCAACCATCAGAAAATCACCGACCAAAGAAGAGGCTCTTACAAATTTGATGAAGAAATTCAAACTCTCCGAGGAACAGTGCAAAGCTATTTTGGAAATGAAACTGCAGACTTTGGCCGGCATGGAACGCAAAAAAATCGAAGACGAATTGGCCGAAAAATTGGCTTTGATTAAAGATCTTATGAGCATTCTTGCCGATCCGAAAAAGATTTTGAAAATCATGACCGACGAGCTCGCCGAGGTCAAAGAAAAATACAACGACGAACGCCGCACTCAAATCGTTCCGACAGCCATCAACGAAATTTCCCAGAAAGACACGATTCCAAATGAACCGATGATCGTCATGCTTAGCCGTGAAAATTATATCAAGCGTCTTTCCCCAAGTTCCTTCCGAGCACAAAAACGTGGAGGAAAAGGCATTATCGGCGGCGCAACAAAAGAAGAGGACGAGATCAAAATTCTCCTTTCTGGCACAAACCACGACGAACTTTTGTATTTCACAAATCGCGGTCGTGTTTTCAAATTGCCGGTTTATGAAATTCCACAATCCTCGCGTATCGCCAAAGGTCAGGCCATCGTAAACTTGCTCCAGTTGCAGGAAGACGAAGTCGTCACCGCAATTCTCAATACCAAAGCCAAATTCAGCAGCGACTACCTATTTATGGCCACCACAAAAGGCACCGTCAAAAAAACCCCAACCAAAGATTTTGAAAATGTTCGCAAGAGCGGACTCATCGCCATCAAACTGCGTCCGAACGATTCTCTCGATTGGGTCAAAGAATGTAGCGACAAAGACGAAGCCACCATCGTCACTCACGAAGGCAAATCCATCCGCTTCAAGACCGAAGACGCACGCCCGATGGGCCGTCCTTCCATCGGCGTCCGCGGCATTAAATTAAAAGGAACCGACCGGGTAGTGGAAATGGATATCGTAAAAGATCCAAACACGGCCGAACTTCTCGTGATTATGGAAAACGGTCTCGGAAAAATGACCGGATTTTTGAATTATCGTCTGCAGGCACGCGGCGGCTCCGGCGTAAAAACCGCGAATGTCACGCCAAAAACCGGCAAAGTGATCGGCGCCAAAGTCCTCGGCAAAGACACAGACGGCGACCTGATCATCGTCTCCAAATCCGGCCAGCTGATCCGTCTTCATTCCAAAAATATCCCATCACAGGGCCGCGCCACACAAGGCGTTTACCTCATGCGCATGAAACCAAGCGACAAGGTGGCCTCCATCTCACTCGTCGAAAACCTTGAACTGGATGGCGGAAAGGTGGAGAATAAGGAAGAAAAAACAGCAGCGGAACAGGCCACCGTAGAAGTCTAAAACTCATCTATGAAAACTCCCTTTAAGTTTTCTCTCGGCATAATTCTATCTTTGTTTTTGAGTATCACCGCCTTCGCCGCATACACCGGTGATCTCGACATCAACGACAGCGCCATCACTTTTTCCCATTACAATTTCCTTGAAGGCTATACCACCCGCATCTACGCTTCCGCCTCAAACAAAAGCAACGAGGACCTACTCGGCGTAGTCCGCTTTTTTGACAATGACAAACAAATCAACGGTGATCAGGCCATTTCTCTTTTCGCCGGAAAAACCGACGATGTTTTCATCGACTGGACTCCGCTTTCACCGGGTCTGCACAAAATCGCCGTCAAAATTTTCCCATATCAACCTGAACTTGATGATCCGGCAAACAACTGGGTGGTAAAAGAAATCACCGTTTTGCAGGACACCGATCACGACGGCATTCAAAATTCCGAAGATCCCGACGATGACAACGATGGCGCGCCCGACGAAACCGATCTTTTTCCATTGAACAATAAAGAGTCTGTTGATACCGATGGCGACGCCGTAGGTGACAATACCGACTCCGACGACGACAATGACGGCGTCCCCGACAGCTTTGACGACCTACCCCTCGATCCAAACGAAACCATCGATACCGATCATGATGCCATAGGCAACATCGCCGACCCTGATGACGATGGCGATAACGTCAGCGACACCGACGAAGAGAAAGTTGGAACCCAACCATTAAATTCCGATACCGACGGCGACACTGTAAATGACGGAGCTGACGCCTTTCCTCTCGACACCAACGAGTCTCTCGATACCGACAATGACAAGATCGGCAACAATATCGACACCGACGACGACAACGACGGCATGACCGATGAAACCGATCCTTTTCCGCTAAACAAAGAGCCTGTGATCAAACTGGATGACGACGACGCCACAGTCGGCCTCCTCGAAAAACATCTTTTCGACGCCTCCCCTTCTTTTGACGATGACGGCCAAATCGTCTCCTACCTTTGGACCATCGACGGCGAAAATCTCGAAGGCAACTCCATCACTCACATCTTCGACAAACCGGGTAAACACAACATCAAACTCACCATCACCGACGACTCCGGCCAGTCCGCCACGCAGGATTTTCAGATCAATGTCATCAACCTCCGCCTCTACACCAGCCTCACAGTAACTTTGATCGTAATTCTGCTTGCACTCCTCATTTACTTCAAGTATATTGCCCCAGCTAAAAAGCAGAAATAACCATGAAAAAGGAAATTCACCCACAATTTAAGACTATTAATTTTACCTGCGCCTGCGGCGCCACTTTCGTGGCCGGCTCGACCTTGCAGGAGGATTTCCACACTGAAATCTGTTCCAACTGCCATCCGTTTTTCACCGGCAAACAGAAATTAATCGACAGTTCCGGCCGCGTCGACAAGTTCCAAGCCAAGCGCAAAAAAGCCGCTGAAGCAGCCGAGAAAAAAGCCGCCGCTCCAAAAAAAGGTAAAACCTCGAAGTTCGCCAAAGCCTCCAAAAAATCCGCGGAACCGGAAGAAGCATCAGCAGAATAAAGCTTCTTTATCGGCCACCGACAACTTTATCAACGCCTTCTTGCGTAACTTTTTGCGTCTTTGCAATTTCCAAATACGAGTCGATAACTTTCAACGCAGATTTACAGAGAGCAACCATATCATCAACTATTTTAACAATTTCACCCAACAAAACTTCATTACCACTCAAAGTTTCTAGTAACTGGTTTTTCAAGCCATGTAAACTACCAAACCCACCAATATCATCATTAATCACGTATCTCCGCTCCTTCAAAAACGCCACAAAATCAGACGGACCATATCTTGGATTAAAAAACGAAACCAATACATCTTCCGCATGTACAAGAGCCTGACTAAGTCTATATTTTACATCAACACTTTCTTCAAAATCAGGCAAAGCATCAATACGGACAATTAAACCACCGTCCTTCCCACGTATTACATCGTGCAAAAGATTAGCAAGTTTACTTTCATAGCCACGACCTACTACCTCCCACCTGAGCTCGCGTACACCCGTATCATACCCAACCATAAACCTCTCACGAGACAAAGAACGATTTGAGAATGGAAACAAAGATAGTAACATGTTTTTTTGTTAATTGGTAATTGTGGAAGTTTTTCAGAGTCTTACCAATCTCTTTTATTTTCAACCGAATCATAGCACCACTGGCAATATTTGTCAAGCGCCTTGTTTTAAAGCCATAATTTCATTATATTTACAGCAATCTAACCCAACTTATGCCCGGCAACACATTTGGCACAAATTTTCGCATCACCACTTGGGGTGAATCACACGGTCCAGCCGTTGGCGTGATTATCGACGGCTGTCCGGCCAAACTTGCTCTTTCCGAAGCCGAAATCCAGCGCGAAGTCGACCGTCGCAAACCAACTTCATCCCGCATCTCCACCTCCCGCAAAGAGGACGACAAAGTGGAGATTCTTTCCGGTGTTTTTGAAGGAAAAACCACGGGCATGCCAATCTCAATCCTCATTCGAAACAAAGACGCCCATTCGCAGGACTACACGAATATCAAAGACCTCTATCGTCCCGGCCACGCCGATTTCACTTATGATTTGAAATACGGCTTCCGCGATTATCGTGGTGGCGGCCGCTCTTCAGGTCGCGAAACAGTCGCCCGCGTCGCCGCCGGCGCCATTGCCAAAAAAATTCTGAAACTAAAAAACAAGACCGAAATCTTCGGCCACACTCTCCAAATCGCCGATATAAAAGCCACAAAATTCGACAAAGACTTCATCGAAAAAAACGACTTTCGCTGCGCCGACAAAGCCGCCGCTGAAAAAATGCTCAAATTCATCACCAAACTCCGTACACAAGGCGACACCGCCGGAGCCATCATCGAAATCATCATCAAAAACCCGCCCGCCGGCCTCGGCGATCCTGTTTTCGACAAGCTCGAAGCCAATCTGGCCAAAGCCATGCTTTCAATCGGTGCCGTCAAAGGTTTTGAAATCGGCAGTGGATTTTCCGGAGTAACGCTCAAGGGCAGCCAGCACAACGACCAAATCCAAATGAAAAACGGCAAAGTAACCTTCCTTTCAAACCACGCCGGCGGCACTCTCGGCGGCATCTCCACCGGTCAGGACATCGTGATCCGCCTCGCCATCAAGCCGGTTTCCAGCATCCCAAAAGCCCAAAAAACCATCTCCAAATCCCACAAAAACGCCATCATCCAAACCCTCGGCCGCCACGACTGCTGCATCGCCCCCCGCGTCATCCCCGTCGCCGAAGCCATGGCCGCACTGGTTCTGGTCGATCATTTACTCTAAATAATGTTCTCTTTCAAAATCTCCCACAAAGACGGCTCCGCCCGCACCGGCACGCTAAAAACCCCGCACGGTCTCATCCACACGCCTGTTTTCATGCCTGTCGGCACCAAAGCCACCGTCAAAACACTCTCACCCACCGACCTCAAAAATCTCAATTCCGAAATCATCCTCGCAAACACTTATCATCTCTACCTCCGCCCCGGCCACAGTCTCATCAAAAAAATGGGCGGCCTCCACAAATGGATGAATTGGAACTGGCCCATTCTCACCGACTCCGGCGGCTATCAGGTTTTTTCCCTCTCGCAGGAAAAAGATTTTCACAAAAACGCCGGCTTCAAAACCCGCGTCAAGATCGACGAAAACGGCGTTGAGTTCAAGTCCCATCTCGACGGCTCCACTCACTATCTCACTCCCGAGGACGCCATCAAAATCCAGCACGATCTCGGAGCCGACATCATCATGGCTTTTGACGAATGCGCCCCCGCCCACTCCACCAAAGCTTATTTTTCTGAAGCTATGAATAGAACTCATAACTGGTTAATCCGTTGCAAAAAGGCGCACAAAAACAACAAAACGCAGGCTCTCTTTGGCATCGTCCAAGGCGGCATGTTCAAAGATCTGCGCATCAGGTCCGCCAAATTCGTCAACGACCAAAACCTCATCGGCAACGCCATCGGCGGTCTTTCCGTCGGCGAAAGCAAACCCGTCATGCAAGAAATGCTCGAAGCGGTAATCCCACATCTCGCCGAAAACAAACCCCGCTATCTCATGGGCGTCGGCACTCCGGAGGACCTACTCGAATGCGTCGAACGCGGCGTCGATATGTTTGACTGCGCCCACCCCACACGCATGGCCCGCCACGGCGCTTTCTGGACCACGCACGGCCGTTTCTCCATTCGCAAAGAAATTTTCAAAACCGACAAAAAACCACTCGATCCCGACTGCTCCTGCGAAACATGCCGGACATATTCCCGCAGCTATCTCCGCCATCTCCTGATGGAAGAAGAAATTTTGGGACTGCGCGCCCTCACTATCCACAACCTCCACTTTTTAATTGATCTCATGGCTAAAATCAGAACAAGCATCGAGAAAAAGTCCTTCTCAAAATTCAAAAAAGGCTTTTTGAGAAAGTTCAAATACTAAGCTCCAATTCCTGCTATATAACCTTTTGGAATCAACGCAAAACCGACATGTGAAGACTTTGGCTTTGCCTCAATTTTCTTTTTCAATTGTGATAAAGTGCTACCTGAAGCAATCACTTTTTGATTTTGAACCGCAACCCACTTACCCGCATGTTTGGCTTCAAATTTCATAAATATAACTTAGCGAAAGAATAGTATTACCCAAATCAAATCCAGTCAAACAAATACTGGTGACGAAAACTTTACAACAGTTAGTCTGCTTTGCATTTTTCTGCTAGAATATCCCTGATGCCAGACCCTGAATCCCTCGAAAACCAAATCGCCAAGCGTTATATCCAGCGCGACAAAAAGCTCGCCCCTCCCAAAATGAAAGTCACGGGTCGCAGTGTTTTTACCCTCCAGAAACTTTCCGCCTCCCATCCTCCAAAACTTAAAAAACGCAAAAAATGATCGCCTACCTCCACGGAAAAATCCAGGCCAAATCACCTAAAAGTATCATCCTCTCCACCGGCAATATCGGCTACGCGGTTCACCTCACCAAAAATCTCCTCGCCACAGTCCAAGCCACAGACGAGCTCTCCCTCTTCACACATCAGCAGTTCCGCGAAGACGCCTCCGAGCTCTACGGCTTCCTCACTTTCGAAGAACTCACTTTTTTTAAACAGCTCATCTCTATCAAAGGAATCGGCCCCAAAGTCAGCATGGAAATTTTGAATCTCCCGCAAGAAAAAATTATCAACGCCGTCCTAAACGAAGACTTTGCCTTCATTTCCAAAATCCCCGGCATCGGCAAAAAAACCGCCCAGCGCATCGTCCTCGAAATGAAAGGCGAGCTCACCAAACCTATAAACAAAGAAACTCCAGAAGTCCAAACCGACGCCGAAAAAGCCCTCATAAAACTCGGCTACAACCGCCACCAGATCCGCCAAGGCTTAAATCAACTTCCGTCAGAAATCACCGTCACCGAAGAAATCATCACTTACTTTTTAAGAAATGCCTAAAGCTCCAGACGCCTTACTGATCACGGACAAATCGAGCATCCGCTATCTTTCGAATTTCACCGGCTCCTCCGGCTTTATTTTAAAAACCAAAACAGCGACTTATCTATTTACGGATTTCCGATACATCGAACGCGCCAAAAATACGATCAGAAAAGGAATCAAACTCATAAACAGCACCAAACTCTGGAAAAATCCCAAAGAATTAAAAAAGAACTGGCAAAAAATTCTCAAGAAACATCGCATCAAAATTTTAGGCATTGAAGAAAACGACCTGACCATCGCCCGCTATAAAAAATTCAAAAAAATCTCCCAAAAAATCAAACTCAAAAACTGCTCCGGCACCATCGAAAGCAGACGTGAAATCAAAACAAAACAGGAAATCTCCTATACCAAGAAAAGCCAACAAATCAACGAACGCGTCTTCCTCGCGATCAAAAAAATTATACAGGACTATTGCGCGAACAAAAGGCATGGTTCCTCCGCCTTCCTAGGAAGGCCATCAAAAACTAAAACGGCTCTCCCGAGCCAAAAAACTGACCGAAATTCCTGCACGTGCAGGAACTGCCTCCCATTCCTCACGGAAATCTCTCTCGCCCGCAAAATCATCGAACTCGGCCATGCCTTCGGCGCCGATGAAGTCTCATTTGCCCCCATCATCGCCTTCGGCAAAAACTCCTCCATGCCACATCACGAACCCGGCCTGACAAAACTAAAAAAAGGTGATCTCGTCCTCGTCGACATGGGCATGAAATACAAAGGCTATTGCTCCGACATGACCCGCATCATCTTCACGTCCAAGCCCACCTCCAAACAAAAAGAAATCTACAATCTCGTCTTAAAAGCACAGGAAGCCGCCATCAAAAAAATCAAAGCAGGCCTCTCCGGAAAAAAAGCCGACGCCATCTCCCGCAGTATCATCGAAAAAGCAGGCTACGGCGAACAGTACGGTCACGCCGGCGGCCACGGCACCGGCCTCGATATCCACGAGCAACCCTCACTTTCCGACAACTACAAAAAACCACTCAAAGCCAACTCCATCATCACTGTCGAACCGGGCATCTACTTACCGGGCGAATTCGGCATCCGTATCGAAGACATGCTTCTGGTCACAAGGAATGGAAACCGGAACCTGACAAAGATTTCAAAGAAGATCTAGGACTTATTTCTACCGCCATCTCTTCGTTCAAACTCCCTTCTATATGGCCACAATTCTAAATAGACCATAATCTTGTCAAAAAAAGAAGA
>JBAZZM010000026.1:0-10420 GCA_041658805.1 Candidatus Altimarinota bacterium
CTGATTATCCCTCATCCGGAAATTCAAAATCGCGCTTTCGTCTTGATTCCGCTTGCCGAAATCGCCGCTAAAAAACAACCATGGATCAAAAAAAGATCGAAAAACTAGTCCGTGAACTCATCAAGGAAATAGGGGAGAATCCCGATCGTGAAGGCCTAAAAGACACTCCGCACCGGGTCGCCAAATCCTATGAAAAACTTTTTGGAGGCTACCAAAGGGAAGCCAGGAAATTCATCACGGAATTCGATAAGGAAAACTACGACGAAATGATCATCTGCAAAAACATCGATTTCTATTCCACCTGCGAACATCACCTGCTTCCGTTCTTTGGAAAAATCTCCATCGGCTACATCCCCCGAAAAAAAATCGTCGGCATCTCCAAACTCCCGCGCATCGTGGAAATTTTCGCCCGCCGTCTCCAAAATCAGGAACGTTTCACCAGCCAAATTGCTGATACCTTAAGCAAATTACTCAATCCAAAAGGCGTTGGTATCGTCATCGAAGCCCAGCATCTCTGCATGCTCGCCCGCGGCGTGGAAAAACAAAACTCCACCATGACAACTTCCGCATTCCGCGGACTTTTTCTAAAAAACTCTAAAACCCGCAGCGAATTTCTAAAATTAATTTCAAAAAACTAGATCCATTAAAATTTCTCCAGCAACTTTCCATTAAAGAAAAATCCGTTTGCTTCTTTCAAAACACACTCGCTTTTAATCCCTGCGGTCGATTTATCCTAAAAGCCAAAAGTCCTCTCAATCTAAAGCAATTTTACGCTTTCATCACCAAGAACCAAAAGAAACACCGACTCCTGATCGGCTATTTATCTTATGACCTCGGCCGCATCCTCCACGATGTCAAATCAACGGCCAAAGACGACCTCAAACTGCCTGACATTTATTTCCTCGCTTTCGAAAATTGTCTCACTTTTGAAAACAAAAAAACCGTTCTACATTTTCAAAACAAAAACTTCCCGAAACTGATTTTGGAAATTTCCAAACGCAAAATCTTCAAACAATCAAACGCAAAAAATCAAAATTTCAAAGCCGAAATCACGGAAAAAGCATACAAAAACGCTTACCTTAAAATCAAAGACTACATAAAAGCCGGAGAAATTTATCAAATCAACTTAACCCATCGCTTGAAGGGAAAAACAACCGCATCGGCACGGTATCTCTTTACCAAGGTTGCAGCCACAAATCCGGTTGATTTTCTCTCCTATATGGAAGGCCCTAATTTCCAAATTTTGAGCGCCTCGCCTGAAAGATTTATCAAAATAAAGAATCGTAATATTGAAACCTATCCAATCAAAGGAACACGTCCACGCGGCAAAACAACAACTCAAGATAGAAAATTAGCCAAAGACCTTCTCGAAAATGCCAAAGAAGCAGCGGAATTAAACATGATCACCGACCTCCTCCGCAACGATCTGAACGAAGTATGCACCAGCGGAACAGTCAAAGTCACCATCCATCGCAAGCTGCAAAAAAACCCAACCGTTTGGCATACATTTTCAAAAATCATCGGCAGACTTATACCTGAAATTTCAACCGTAGAAGCCCTGCTCTCCATGCTCCCGGGCGGCAGCATCGCCGGCTGTCCAAAGAAACGCGCCATCGAAATCATCGACGAGCTCGAACCAACCACCCGCGGCATTTACACGGGAACAATCGGCATCATCGAACCAAACGGCGATCTCGATTTCAGCATCGCCATCCGCACAATCATCAAAAAAAATGCTACACTCTACCTGCAAGTCGGCGGCGGCATCGTCTACGACTCCACCGAACACGCCGAGCTCCGCGAAACATACGACAAGGCCAAATCTTTTATGAAAATTCTAAAATGATTATCCTCTTCAACAACAAATTCATCCATGCCTCAAAAGCAAAAATCTCCATGCTTTCACCGACTTTTATGTACGGAGTTGGCGTTTTTGAGACTCTCCGCACCTTCAATCACCGCATCTTTCAGAGCAAAGAGCATATTCAAAGACTTTTCGATTCGGCCAAACAGATCAATTTAAAAATCAAATCTTCCAAATCCGAAATAGAAGCAATGCTCCAGAAAATTTCCACGAAATCGCCACGTTCAAATCAAAGAATAAAAATCATCGCCGTCGCCGAAGGTCTTCTCATCACTTCTACAGAACTCAAACAAAAGGATCTTGCGAAAGGCGTAAAATGCAAAACCATCCTCATCCAGCGTCCTATTCCGACTGCCAAAACCATCTCCTATCTCGAAACTTATTTAAGCCACTCTCAAGCCCAAAAACAGGGGTTTTTTGAAGCCATACTCATCGATCAAAACGGCTTCGTCACCGAAGGTTCACGTTCCAATATCTTCTGGTTTGAAAAAGACACTCTCTGCACTCCAAAAAACAATGTTCTTGCCGGCACTATCCGCGATCTCATTTTTAAAATTTCCCCCTTCAAAACCAAATTCAAAAACATCAAACTCCCACAACTCCTGAAACAAAAAGAAATTTTCATCACCTCCAGCATCAATGGCGTCGCTCCGGTAATTCAAATCGACAAACACAGGTTTTCAGTAGGCAAAAACACCAAAACCCTCATCAAAACCCTTCAAAATTTTGCCGCAAAAAAATAGCCATTCACAGCCAAAAACGTCACCCAGAGTCCAGCTCCCAAAAACGTATAAAACAAAAATGTCCAATACGGCATTTTCGCGAAACCGGCCGGCAAAGAAATCAAATGTCTCACCCCCGGAATCAACCTGCCGATAAAAGTCGCCACATTTCCGTATTTCAAAATCAAATTTTCCGATTTCACAATATGGTGATGTTTGATCAGCAAATATTTTGCGAAATTCCGCTTTGCCAATCCATACACCACCGTCCTGCCCAGCACCATTCCGATCACATAATTAATCGTAGCCCCTATCATACTCCCCGCCGTTCCGGCCAAAATCACCAAAAGCAGATTCATCTCACCGCTATAAGCCAAATACGCCGCAGGTGGAATCACCAACTCGGACGGATAGGGAATAAAAGTGCTCTCCAGTGTCATCAGCAAAACTATTCCCCAGTATCCCAAATCAGCGCTGAAATTTAGAAACATTTGAAAAAACTCTGTCATAGAAAAAATTTTCTGGTGCCCAGAGAGGGAATCGAACCCTCACCCTATCGCTAGGACGGGATTTTGAGTCCCGCGCGTCTGCCAGTTCCGCCATCTGGGCCAAAGAACGCTGGTAATTTAACAAAATTCCCTGATATAGTAAACGCAAATATTAAAAGGAATTATGTTTTGTGACGAGCTTCAAATCAAAGTGATCGCAGGAAAAGGCGGCGACGGTTGCGTCAGTCTTCGCCGCGAGAAATACGTGGACAAAGGCGGTCCGGATGGCGGCGACGGCGGTCGTGGCGGCAGCATTCATTTCAAGGTAAATGAGAATTTGAACACTTTGAGCCACCTCACGTCACAGAAAACATATCGTGCTGAAAATGGCGAACCGGGCCATGGCAAAAAAATGTCCGGAAAATCCGGACAGGATCTCATTCTTGAAGTCCCTCAAGGCACAGTTATCTATACCAAAGACAAATCCGAAACTCTTGCCGATCTTTCCGATTTGGATGAAGAAATTATCATTGTACGGGGTGGCAAAGGTGGCTTGGGAAACACTCATTTCAAAAGTTCCACCCGTCAGACTCCACGCATCGCCGAGCTGGGCGAGCCGGGCGAAGACAAAGAAATTTTATTGGAATTACGAATGGTCGCTGATGTCGGAATAATGGGACTTCCGTCAGCGGGTAAATCCACACTTATTTCAGTTATTTCGAACGCCCGCCCAAAAATCGCGGACTACCCATTCACCACTCTCGTTCCAAATCTCGGAGTCGTCTCCATGAGCAAATTCGGCGGCGACGCAAATGAAAGCTTTGTTGTCTGTGATATCCCAGGCCTCATCGAGGGCGCCAGTCAGGGAAAAGGCCTAGGTCACCAGTTTCTCCGTCACGTCAGCCGCACCAAAATTCTCGTTCATCTTATTGATGTTTACCTCGAAAAGCCGGACCAAAATTACACAGTCATTCGCGAAGAACTAAAAGAATTCGACAAAAATCTGGCAAAAAAACCGGAACTGATCGTTCTAAATAAAATCGACCTAGTCGACGAGAAACAATTGGCAAAACAAATCAAATCTCTCCAAAAAGTTACTAAAAAAGCCAAAATTTTCAGCATTTCCGCCGCCACTCATCGAAATCTAAAACCGCTTCTTTTCGCCATTCTCGAGCATCTGGAAAAGATCAGAAAGAAAACTCCGGTCAAAACAAAAAAGTCCGATATGATTCCCGTCCTGCGTCCTCACCTTGAAAAAATCAAATACCACTTTGACGGTAAAACTACCGAAGGCGATCATCGTGTTTTTCATCTTTCCGGCGGCCGCATGGATCAGCTGGTAATCATGACAGATTTCAGCAACCCGGAAGGCCTCGAAAGAATTTATCATTATCTTGACCGCCTCGGCATCAATCGCGCACTTCAAAGAAAAGGAATTGAAATTGGTGATATAATCCGCATCAAAGGAAAAGATATTTCTTATCGACCATAAATATGAAAGTTATCGTCGGTCTCGGCAATATCGGCGCTAAATACAGCCAAAATCGGCACAACACCGGCTTCATTTTTTTGGATCATTTTGCCGAAAAATTCGAAGATCTTACATGGAAGGAAGAAGCAAAATTCAAAGCCATGATTGCGAAAACAAAAAACCTCATTCTTGTTAAACCAGCTACATTGATGAATCTTTCCGGTGAAGCGGTCAGTAAAATTTTAAATTTTTACAAGCTCACACCAGCAGATCTCATTGTCATTTACGACGATGTCGACCTGCCGCTTGGTAAAATTCGCATCCGCCAAAAGGGCTCCGCAGGGACACACAACGGCCTAAAATCAGTCATTGAACAGCTCGGCACCGAAGAGTTCCCACGCATCCGCATTGGCATAGAGAGCAGGGGAGTATCAGCTCCATCTGCTCAAGATACCTCCAGTTTCGTGCTTTCCGACTTCAATTCCGACGAACTATCCCACCTCAAAAAATCCATCCAAGAAGCCGCCAAAGAACTTCAAAAATTGATCTCCTGAAATCAGCTTGACCAAAAACGGCTTTTTCCATAGACTCTCTCTGCAAATTTAAGAAAAATCATGTTCGCAATCATCGAAATCGGCGGTAAACAGTTTCGGGTCGAAAAAGGCAGTCAATTGACCGTCGAAAAAGTCGACTCCAAAGAAGGAAACTCTTTTGAAATCGACAAGGTCCTTATTTTGAGCGACGGAGGAAAAATGACCATCGGTCAGCCCTTCGTAGCAGGAGTTCAGGTAAAAGCCAATGTCGTCTCACATTTCAAAGGTGAAAAAGCTTTGATCTTCAAATTCAAGGCCAAAAAACGCTATCAAAGAAAGCGCGGTCACCGTCAGGATCTGACCAAAATTGAAATCACCGACATCAAAACCGGCGTCGCCAAAAAAGAGACCCCAAAAGCCGAAACAAAAGCGACTATTCCAAAGGCCGTAAAAAAAGCTCCAGCTACCAAAAAAACTCCGGCTAAAAAGAAAGCTTAGTCAAAATTCCTTTCAAATCCTCGGCCAATTCCGCCTTAAGATTCAGTTTTTTCTTGTCCACAGATTCAAATTCCAGTTCCGCAGCGTGCAAAAACTGCCTTTTCAAACCAAACCTTTTTCCAAAATTAAAATTCAGTTTTTTCGGACCATACAAAGTATCGCCAACAACCGGATGTCCGATCGCCTTCATATGCACACGGATCTGATGCGTCCTTCCACTCTCGATTTCCGCTTCTATCAAACACAGAACACCGATATCCTTCACCGTAAATTCATCCACGACTTTATATCTGGTAATCGCATTTTTCCCAAAATCCTCACCCACCACATCCATTTTATTTCTCGTCTTCAAATTTCTCCCGATCGGCGAATCAATCACTCCTTCAGGGTGTTTCGGCCTGCCATACACAAGAGCCATATACCTTTTTCTTATCTTCCTTCCTTTAAAAAGCTTTATCAGGTAATCATATCCACGTTGTGTCTTAGCCAAAATCAGCAAACCCGAGGTATCCTTGTCCAGCCTGTGCACGATCCCGGCCCGCCCCTCCTGACCAACACCGCTTTCGATCTGTTTTTCAAAAATACCCGAAATAGAATCCTCCACTTTTCCGGACGCCGGATGCGTCAATAAACCCGCAGGTTTGTTAATTACAAAAATATCCTGATCTTCATAAATTTTTTGAATTTTCATAGTTGAATCTTCGCAAGATAGAAGGGGATTGGCAAGGAAATCACCTTTCCTGGAAGCCTTTCCATGCCAATTCAAAAATCGCCCTCTGCGTCATGGCGACCTCTTTACTCTCAATCAGCAGGGCGTATTCCGCACCTTTTTCCAGATGAATAATCGCAACTTTATCGTCATAAATATTGATCTCATTTTCAAAAAAACCGGAATTTTGCTCCGGTTTTACATACAAAATTTTTGTCATTGAGTTCTCCGGGTCGTGATTTTCACTCAAAAAAGAGTGCGTCTCCGGAGTATCCATTACCACCGCCCTTAGCGGTACATTGCGCTTTAGAATAGGCAAATCACGATAACCTTTCAAACCTGTTTTCAACCATCTGTCCAAAGCCAGATATGCTAAAATTTCGCCCTTGGCACTTAAAGTATCCTGTATTACATATTTCACACCGGCGATCCCGTCATAATACTTCGCGACCGGCCCCTTGAAATGATAATGACCGGTCATTTCACGGAGTTGCGGAATTACAGTCAAAATTTCACCTTTATAATATTCATAGGTCTTGCTTTGCCGATCCAGATATCCCACCAAAGCATTGGGATCGTTGGCCTGAAAAAGCTTACATCTTGCTTCCACGCAGGAACTAACTATCCCTTTCTTTGCCAGCTCCTTCAGTATCGAATACGTGGTCGTTCGATTCAGCGCGGAGCGCTTGGCTATGACACTTGCGCCCTGCGGACCGATCCGCAACATCTCCAGATAAACCTTCGCCTCATTTGCTGTCAAACCTATTTGGCACAGCTTTTCTTCTAGCATACCGCTTTTGTTAAGTTGATAGGAGGATGAGTATAGTCCTACTGAAACATATGTCAAGCCTATTTGACCTAGCTTCCAGAAACCAAGAAACAGCCCGATTGCCTTTTAAGTTTCATTTTGATAACTTGAGCACATGAAACCCGATCTAAAAACTTTATTGGAAAGGGGAGTTGTGGAAGTTATCGTCCGTAGCGAACTCGAGACCAAATTAAAATCCGGAAAAAAATTGCGGATCAAACTTGGAATCGATCCATCCGGTGCCGATCTCCACATCGGCCACATGGTTGTCATAAAAAAATTGCGTGAATTTCAACTTGCCGGTCATCACATTCAACTTCTTTTTGGAAATTTTACCGGCCAGATTGGTGATCCAAGCGATCGCAAAGACGCCCGCAAACCAAAAACTCAATCTGAATTGGAGAAAAATGCAAAGACATATTTAAATCAGGTCTCCAAAATTCTCGACACAAAAAAAGTTGAAATAGCATGGAACGCCGACTGGCTGGGCAAACTTACTTTTGCAGATGTCATCCGCCTCGCTCAAATTTTTACCGTCCAACAAATGCTCCATCGCGACATGTATCAGGATCGCATCAAACAAAATCGCGAAATTTACATGCACGAATTTCTCTACCCTCTGATGCAGGGATATGACTCCGTCGCATTAAAAACTGATCTTGAGCTTGGTGGCACTGACCAAACTTTCAACCTGTTGGCCGGCCGCCCGATTCAAAAGGCCTACGGTCAACCACCTCAAAGCATCCTCACGGTTCCACTGCTCGTCGGTACCGACGGCCATGACAAAATGGGCAAGAGTCTGGACAACTATATCGGCGTAAACGAAAGTCCAAAGGACATGTATGGCAAAACCATGTCCATCCCCGACACGTTGATTACAAGCTACTTTGAATTGGCCACCGACCTGTCTCTGACTGAACTTGCAAAAGTGAAACAAGAGCTTAAAGAAGGCGAAAATCCTCGCGACCTAAAGATGCGTCTGGCACGGGAAATAGTCACGCTATACCATGACAAATCCGCCGCCACACAGGCCGAAAAAGAATTCATTGAAATTTTTTCACACAAAGGATTGCCGAACGACATCAGTACTCGCAAACTTTCCAAATTAAAATGGAACATAGTCGACCTGATCGCCGAGACCGGACTCACCGCCTCGAAAGGTGAAGCCCGTCGGCTGATTCAGGGTGGGGGAGTCAAACTCGACGGAGAAAAAGTGGCATCACCGGAACAGGAAGTCGAAATTAAAAAAGAGCACTTACTGCAAGTGGGCAAACGCAAATTCATCAAAGTCATTTCAAAATAATGTTGGATCGGGATTTATCTACCGTCTTACGCACAACCAAAAGACATCTTGGCCGTCTGGAACTTCTTGGTATCCGCACTGTCCGCGACTTGCTGACGTATTTTCCACGTGATTTTCAGGACAAAAGCGCTTTCACGCAAATTTCCGATCTGAAAATTGACGAGACAAACACCATCAAAGGAAAGTTAACAACGCTCTTCAATATCCGCAGCCGCGCGGGAAAAAAGATCACCCGCGGACTTTTCAGTGATGACACCGGCTCCATCGAAGTCATCTGGTTCAATCAACCGCACTTGATCAAAATGCTTCCAAGAAAAAAAGAAATCATTCTCACCGGCAAAGCGAAAATTTCCTCCGGCAAGATTTCTCTCGTTTCTCCAGCCTACGAACTTATCAAACCATACGAAGAACAAATTCACACCGGCCGCATCGTGCCGGTCTATCACGAAACCGAAGGCATCAGCTCCAAGTGGCTTCGGGAAAAGCTCAAGCCGCTCATCGATCACTGGACTGATCTTTTTGAAGAATACATGCCGCCGGAAACAATTCAGGCGCACGATCTCGTCGATTACAAAACCGCCATCAAAAATGTTCACTTTCCTGAAAACGATGAAATGCTGAATCGGGCCCGTGAACGCCTCGCCTTCGATGAACTTTTTTTACTGCAACTCAAAGTTCTTCAAAAAAAATGGCACTGGCAGCAAATTTCCGCCGATCAGAAAAAAAGCCTCACTATTCACACCGATTTCCTCAAGCAATGCATTGAGAAACTTCCATTCGAACTGACCAACGCCCAAACACGCGTCCTCAAAGAAATCCTCACGGATCTAAACAAACCCATTCCCATGAGCCGCCTGATTCAAGGTGACGTAGGTTCCGGAAAAACCATCGTCGCCGCTCTGGCGGCCTTAAACACGGTAAAAAACGGCTATCAGGTCGCCATCATGGCCCCAACGGAAATTTTGGCCAAGCAGCATTATCAGACTTTTCTGAAAACACTCCGCGAATTCAATTTAAATATCCAATTTATCGCCGGCTCCACAATCGACTCTCAAAAAGATATCATCAAAAATCAAATGAAAACCGGCACAGCCGACATCGTCATCGGTACGCACGCGCTTATTCAGGAAGATATCGGATTTCACAAACTCGGCCTCGCCATCATCGATGAACAACACCGCTTCGGAGTAAAACAACGCGAAATCTTAAAGAGTTTCGGCTCGCCACATCTCCTAAGCATGACAGCTACACCAATTCCACGAACTCTCGCCATCACAATTTATGGCGATCAAGACATCTCCGTCATCGACGAAATGCCGCGTGGCCGTCAGCAAATCATCACCCGCGTCGTCCCCGAAAAAAAACGCCTCGACGCTTATCGCTGGATAGAAGACCAGATCAAGAAAGGTCGTCAGGCCTTCATTGTTTGCCCGCTGATCAATGAATCCGACACTCTCGAGCTCAAATCCGTTCAGGAGGAATACGCCCGTCTCAAAGAGCACATCTTTCCGGATCTCAAACTCGGCATGCTCCACGGCAAACTCAAGCAGGAAGAAAAAGATCGAATCATGTCCAACTTCAAGGACAACAAAATAAACATTTTGGTCTCGACCTCGGTTATCGAAGTCGGCATCGACATTCCAAACGCAACCATCATGCTGATTGAAGGTGCCGAACGCTTCGGTTTGGCCCAGCTCCATCAATTTCGCGGTCGGGTGGGTAGGGGAACCCATCAATCCTACTGTTTTCTCTTTACCGGTACCCTCTCGGAAGAAGGAAATACGCGAATGAAAGCTATGGAAAGCCATAATAGCGGCTTTGAACTGGCTGAAATCGACCTCAAACTGCGAGGTCCGGGCGAAGTTTACGGCGTCCGCCAAAGCGGCATCCCGGATTTAAAAATGGCCAGCCTGACTGATTTCATTACAATTGAAAAAGCTAGAAAATCCGCCGCCGAAATTATCAACAAGGATCCCTTCTTAAAAAATCATCCAAAACTCGCTGATAAAATTGCCGAAAACAGT
>JBAZZM010000027.1:0-10009 GCA_041658805.1 Candidatus Altimarinota bacterium
ATGCGCGAACCGGGATCGGTAGGTTGCCGAGCCAAACCGGGACGCATTCACAAGGGCAAGAAAATGGCCCGCCGCATGGGTAACGAACAAATCACGCTGTCCAAGGTAAAGGTCGTCCAAATCGACCAAGCTAAAAATATTATTTGTCTGAAAGGCGCTCTCCCTGGTCCGACCGGCGCGATCCTAACTATCAAAACTGTATTATGAAGGTAGATCTATATAAACAATCAGGTGAGAAATCCGGCACGCTGGAGCTGCCAAAAGAGATTTTTGAGGTTCCGTTCAATAAAGATCTTGTCCATCAGGCTCTGAATATGCAGCTTGGCAACCGTCGCAAACCTATCGCCCACACTTTGAATAAGGCTGAAGTTCGCGGTTCAGGCAAAAAGCCTTTCCGTCAGAAAGGGACAGGTCATGCCCGTCAGGGTAATCTCCGAAATCCGCATATGCCGGGCGGCGGTGTTTCCTTCGGTCCCAGAAATGTTCGTAATTTTGTGGTCGCCATGCCAAAGAAACAGCGTCGCAAAGCTCTTTTCTGCGCTCTTTCCGAAAAGGCCCGCCAGAATCAGATTATCGCTCTCGACGGTTTCAAGATTGATAAGCCAAAGACCAGAGATTTCGCCACTTTGATCAAGAAATTGCCTATTGAAAAGGATGTTTTGATCGTTTTGCCGGGCAAGGATGACAAGGTGCAGAGATCCAGCCGCAACATCGCGCACTGCAAAACTATCATCGCCAATTTTGTGAATATTCACGATCTTCAGAGATTTGAAACAGTTTTGATTTTCAAAGACGCGGTGGCAAAGATGAAAGAATTATTTCTCCCTAAAACTGAAAAATGAACATCTACTCTCACATTTTGAAGCCTGTTATGTCTGAAAAGAGCTCAAATCAGCAGGGCAAGGGCCAATACGCCTTCTTTGTCCGCCGCGAGACTACAAAGATCGATGTCAAAAACGCGATCAAAGCTATCTACGGCGCCGAGGTAAAGGATGTGAAAGCAATGGTCAGCCCGAAAAAAACGCGCCTCGTCGGCGCCCGCCGTCTCTACACAAAGCGCGCCGTTATGAAAAAGGTGATTGTCACACTCAAGGGCAAACAAACTATCGATCCGCACAAACTAACTGAAAAAAAGAAATAATATGCCGGTAAAAACTTACAAACCAACGACTCCCGGACGACGCCAGATGAGTGTCGCGACATTCGAAGAGATAACCAAGGATTATCCGGAAAAAAGCCTGCTCGTTCGCATCAAACGCAACGCAGGTCGAAACAACACGGGTCGCATCACCTGCCGTCATCGCGGGGGTGGAGCTCGAAAACTTTATCGTATGGTCGATTTCAAACAGATTGATCGTATCAATATCGAAGGTACGGTAAAGGCAGTCGAGTATGATCCAAACCGCACGGCATACATCATCCTCGTTTATTACAAGGATGGCGTAAAACGCTATCATTTGGCTCCGGACGGCATCAAAGTCGGCACCAAAATCATGACCAATCCGAAAGCGAAGGTAAAAGTTGGCAACCGCATGAAAATCAGAAATATTCCGGTCGGTTACGCCATTTACAATGTTGAAATGATCAAGGGAAACGGTGGTCAGATGGGCCGCAGTGCCGGCGCGATTATCCGTCTCGTTTCATTGGAAAGTGATAAAGCCCAGATCCAAATGCCATCAGGCGAAGTCCGTTTGGTGGAAAAAGATTGCTACGCTTCCATCGGAACTGTCAGCAACTTGGATCACAACAATATCTCTTACGGCAAAGCCGGTCGCAACCGTCATCGAGGCAGACGTCCTACGGTTCGCGGCTCGGCCATGAACCCTGTTGATCATCCGCACGGCGGAGGTGAAGGCAAAAGCCCGATCGGTCTCAAACATCCTAAAACGCCTTGGGGCCTGCCCGCACTCGGTCGCAAGACCCGCCGCCGTCACTATACAGATCGCATGATCGTCAGTGATCGCCGCCGCAAATCAAATACTCTAACCAATAAATAATCATGTCCAGAAGTTCAAGCAAAGGACCATATATAGACCCGAAACTGCTCGTAAAGATTGATCGTCTGAATCAATCCGGACAGAAAAAACCAATCAAGACCTGGGCCCGCCGCTCTGATATCGCTCCGGAATTCGTCGGTCACACCTTCGCTGTTCACAATGGAAACCAGTTCCTACCGATTTTCGTTACTGAAAATATGGTCGGACACAAACTTGGAGAATTCTCACCGGGGCGCAAGTTCCGCGGACATGGTGGTAAACTGGCCCGCGCCACCGGCACAGATTCAGGCGCAACAACAGGCGCACCAGCTACTCCCGGAGCAGCAGCTCCGGCCACCGCACCAGCCGCCCCTAAAGCTTAAAAAATTATGAAAGCAATCCTAAGACAAATCAGAATCGCGCCAAAAAAGGCTAATCTCGTAGCCGCGCTGGCCCGCAACCACAAAGCCGTTGAAGCTGTCCAGATTCTCAAATTCACGCCAAAACGCGGCGCCAAGATCTTGAAAAAAGTTATCGAATCCGCTATGGCCAACGCAAAAAGCAATTTTAAACAGAACGTCAACGACCTCTTTATCAAAGAAATTATCGTCACCGAAGGCACGACTTACAAGAGATCAATGCCTGTATCCCGCGGCCGCAGCCATCCGATCATGAAGCGCACTTCTCACATCACAGTAAAGCTTGGAATACACGGCAGCGAAGCTGCCGCTCTCCCTGGCTCTCCAGACGAATCAACCAAGCTACCTAAAAAAACTAAGAAATAACCATGGGACAGAAAGTAAATCCAAAATTAATGCGCATCGGCATCATCCGCGATTGGGACTCCAAGTGGTATGCCGACAAACACAATTATAAGAAGATGTTCCATCAGGATCTGGCCATCACTAAAATGCTGAATGCCAAAATCGAACGCGAAGGTCTGGCCAAAATCGAGATCATGCGCACACAAGGCAAAGTGATTATCAATATCTACACTTCCAAACCGGGTTTGATCATCGGCCGCGGAGGAGAGATCATCGAAAAGCTCAAAGACGAACTCACAAAACAATTCAAAGAAACTTTCGCCATCAATATCAAAGAAGTGAAAAAGCCGATGCTCGACGCTCAAATCGTCGGTGAATCCATCGCCCGTCAGATCGAAAAACGTATTTCCTACCGCCGTGCTTCCAAAATGGCCATCGACAAGATCATCGAAGCCGGAGCCCTCGGCGCCAAAATTTATTGCGGCGGCCGTCTCAACGGAGTGGAAATTTCCCGCGGCGAATTCTTTTCCAAAGGCAAGATCCCTCTTCATACTTTCCGTGCCGACATCGATTTCTGCTGCACCTCCGCTCTCACCACCTACGGCAAAATCGGGGTCAAAGTCTGGATCTACCGCGGCGAAGTATTCAAAAAAGATTTGGATGTCCGCATGCAACAGGAGATCGAAGAAATTAAACAGTCCTAAAATTTTAAGAAATTATGTTACAACCAAGAAAGCAAAAACATCGAAGAGAATTTAGAAACCGTTCCGAATGGAAAGGCACGGATCTGCGCGGCAGTCGCGTAACTTTCGGCAAGTATGGTCTAAAAGCCACCACGCCGGGAGAGATCACTTCCCGCCAGATTGAAGCCGCACGTCGTGTTTTAACACGCTACATCAAACGCGGAGGCCGCATCTGGATAAACATTTTTCCACACAAGCCGATCACCAGAAAAGCATCCGAAGTTCCGATGGGAAGTGGTAAAGGCGCACCGGAATTCTTTGTCTGTCAGGTTCGTCCGGGCCGTGTCCTCTTTGAAATGGATGGTATCACCGCAAAAGACGCAAAGACGGCAATGCTCTTGTCCGCTTACAAATTACCTGTAAAATGCCGATTCATTAACACTACTGAAAAATGAAAACCTTGGAACTTACAGAATTGAAAAAGATGCAATCCGGCAAACTGCAGGTCGAATTACAAAACGCTTATAAAGCCTTGTTTGAGACCAAATTCAAGGTTCGCAACAGTGAAACAAAAGACTCGCACATGATCAAGATTTATCGAAAATATATCGCTCAAATCAAAACCGTTATGCATAGTGAGCAACCTAATCCAGCCAAATCATGAGATCTAAAAAAGGTGTAGTCACCTCCACAAAACAGGACAAAACGATCATCGTTACGGTTCACAGCTACAAGAACCATCCGAAATATCTGAAGCGCTACCGCGTATCCAAAAAATTTCATGTCCATAACCCGATCAATCAAAAGTTTGAAATCGGCACCGAAGTGACCTTCTATGAGACCCGCCCGATCAGCAAGCTGAAAAAATGGACTATCGTTAAACCAACCAAACCATGATTCAGCTAAGAACAATGTTAAATGTCGCAGATAACACCGGAGCGAAAATCGCCCAATGCATCAAGGTGCTCGGTGGATCCAGTCGCAGATACTCCTACATCGGAGATGTCATAGTCGTATCCATCAAAGACGCAAGCCCGAAAGGCGTGGTCAAAAAGAAATCCGTGGAGCGCGCTGTTATCGTCCGTCAGGTTCGTGACTATCCGCGTAGTGACGGCACAGTTATCCGTTTTGACGACAACGCCGTGGTCATCATCGACAAGGACGGTATACCAAAAGGCACCCGCGTCTTCGGTCCGATCGCCCGCGAACTCCGTGAACGCGGATACCAAAAAATTATTTCCCAAGCCCCAGAAGTATTATGAAAATCAAACTCAACGACAAAGTACAGATCATCGCCGGCAAAGATAAAGGCAAGACCGGAAAGGTTATGAAAGTTTCGGTCAAGAAAAATACCGTGATCGTGGAAAAGGCCAATATCCGCACCAAGCACATCAAAAAGACGCAGACAAAAGCCGGAGAAAGGATCCAGTTTGAAGTCCCGATCAACGTTTCCAACGTCATGATCGTCTGTCCGAATTGCAAAAAACTCGCCCGAGTCGGTTACAAAAAACTGGCTAACGGCAAAAAAGACCGCATTTGCAAAAAATGCAAAGAATCGCTCGATATTTCCCGCAAACTTAAATAATTATGACTAAAGCTGTAGACCTGAAAACCAGATTCCACAAAGAAATTTTGCCAGCACTGCAAAAATCGCTCGGCGCCAAAAACGTCATGGCCGTGCCCCGTTTCAAGAAAATCACCATCAACGTTGGCATGGGCACTTACATCAAATCCCACAACAAAGATTATTCAAATATCATCGATAACATCGCGAAAATCAGCGGCCAAAAACCGGTCGTCACAAAAGCAAAGAAAGCTATTTCAAATTTCAAACTCCGCCAAAACGAAGTGGTCGGCGCCATGGTAATCGTTCGCGGCAAACGCATGTATGACTTTTTGAACAAACTGGTCAATATCGTTTTCCCGCGCGTCCGCGACTTCCGTGGACTCTCCGCCAAAAGCGTCGACAAAAACGGTAATTTCTCAATCGGTTTCAAAGAGCACGTCGTCTTCGCGGAAATCAGTCCGGATGAAATCAGCAAGATCCACGGTATTCAGGTTTGTATCACCACCACCGCCAAAAATCGCGAGCAAGGTCTCGCCTTATTGAAAGCAGTTGGATTCCCAATCAAATAACTTATCCACGCAAATGGCTCGAAAAGCACTAAAAATCAGACTCGCAAAAGCCCGCGCACGCGCAAACAAAGAATACGCTGCAGGCAAAAAGATAACCATGTCCACACGCCTGTATCATCGCTGCACACAGTGCGGTCGTATTCACCGCTTTATGCGCCGCTTCGATATCTGCGGTATCTGCTTCCGCGAGCTGGCCAGCAATGGCAAAATCATGGGAGTTAAAAAATCATCCTGGTAATTTAAAAAAGAATAATCTTATCAACTATGTTTACAGATCCAATCGCTGACCTACTAACCAGAATCCGCAACGCCGGAAAAGCCCAACACGAAGACGTGACAGTCAGTCATTCCAACTTGAAAGAAAATATTTTGAAGGTGCTCAAAGAAAAAGGCTTCATCGAAAATTATGAAGTGGAAGGCGAAAGCGCAAAAAAAGATATCCGCATCACTCTAAAAGAAGAGCGCACAAATCTCTCCATCCGCCGCGTCAGCAAACCGGGCCAACGCATCTATGTAAAATTCGGCGATCTCAAGACGATTAAAAGCGGCTTGGGAATCACTGTCGTTTCCACCTCAAAAGGTGTAATGTCCGGCCTCGAAGCAAAACGTCAGAAACTCGGCGGCGAACTGATCTGTGAAGTATTCTAATCATTCAACCTAATTACAATGTCTCGAATCGGTAAACAACCAGTCCAAATCCCAAACGGCGTCACCGTCACCATCGCCGGTGGCATGATCACCGTCAAAGGTCCAAAGGGCGAACTCAAAAGATCAATCCGTCCTGAAATCGACGCAAAGCTTGAAGACAACAAAGTGCTTTTTACACGCAAGGGTAATGACAAAAACACCCGCTCTCTGCATGGACTGTATCGGAATCTGACCGTAAACATGATCACCGGCGTCACCAAAGGCTTCGAGAAAAAACTCGAGATCATCGGTGTCGGTTATCGCGCGCAGGCCTCCGGAAACAAGATAAACATGACCCTCGGTTTTTCCCATCCTGTTGAGTACAAGGCTCCGCAGGGAATTGAATTCAAAATGAATCCGGACGAAAAAAATATCATCACGATCACCGGCATCGACAACGAAATTCTTGGTGAAGTGGCCGCAAAAATCCGCTCCTTCCGAAAGCCTGAACCATATAAAGGAAAAGGTATCCGTTACCAAGGTGAATACGTGCCGAAGAAAGCCGGTAAGACCGCCGCCACGACCACGCCCGGCGCCAAATAATTTTTAATTCATCATGAAAAAACCAAGCAAGCTAGAAGCCAGACAAACCCGACACAAAAGAATCCGTGCCAAAGTTAATGGCACATCCATCCGACCACGCTTGATTGTATTTCGTAGCCTGAAATACACATACGCCCAAATCATCGACGATGAGAAAAACAAGGTGGTTGCCAGCGCCTCCGATGTAAAGACGAAAAAAGGCAAAAAGATGGAAAGAGCCAAAAAAGTCGGCACCGATCTGGCCGCGAAAGCCAAAGAAAATAAAGTTGAAGCTGTCGTTTTTGACCGCAACGGTTACAAATATCACGGTCGCGTCAAAGCAGTCGCCGAAGGCGCCCGCGAAGGCGGATTAAAATTCTAAAAAATTAAATAATTTATTATGCAAAGAGGTGGCCCCGGAAGGGGAAAATTCATTCAGAAGAGAGAAGCAAAAGAGTTCGAAGAGGAAGTGATCGAGATTGATCGCGTTACAAAAGTGGTCAAGGGCGGCCGCAAAATGCGCTTCCGCGCCACGGTTGTTATCGGCAACAGAAAAGGCAAAGTCGGCATGGGAATCGGCAAATCAAACGAAGTCACCGGCGCCATCCAAAAAGCCATCGCCAAAGCAAAGAAAAATCTGCTCACCGTTAAACTGGATGGCACTACTATCCCCCACGACGTGAAAATTAAATACAAATCATCCCGCATTCTGTTGATTCCTGCGGCTCCCGGTACAGGACTGATCGCCGGATCAAGTATACGCAAAGTATTGGAGCTTGTCGGAGTTAAAGACATTTTAAGCAAATCACTCGGCACCAGCAACAAAGTAAACAATACAAAAGGCGCATTCGAGGCCTTGAAAGCCCTCCGCGAAACTCCATTCATGGTTCGAAAAGCCGCGGCCCTGATCAAAGCAAAGGAAGCACCAAAACCGATTCAAAAACCTGTTCCAAAAGAAGAACCGGCAGAACAAGCTAAACAATAATTTATGTCATTACACAATCTCAAAAGCAAAGCAGGCCGTAGCCACAAACTCCGCAAGGACATCGGTCGCGGCAACGGTTCCGGACACGGTACTTTTTCCGGACGTGGAGGCAAAGGCCAGACTGCCCGCACCGGTGGCACGCGCCGACCGGGATTCGCCGGAGGCCAGACCCCGTTTTTCCGCAAGATGCCAAAACTGCACGGTTTCAAGAACCCAAATCAAATCAATTATCAAGTCGTTAATGTTGGCGAATTAAACATCTTCGACGATAATAGCGAAGTAAATTCGGAAAGCTTGAAAGCGAAAGGTCTGGTCAGCAAAACCACACAGCCGGTAAAACTGCTGGGCGACGGTGAACTGACAAAGACTCTGACCATCACGGTCAACAAATCCAGTAAAAGCGCTTTAGCTAAAGTGGAAGCCAAAAAAGGAAAAGTAAACCTCATTTAAAATGTTTAAATATCTTGCCCAGATCTGGAATTCAAAGGACCTGCGCAAAAAGATCCTCTTTACGCTGGGCATCATCTTTATCTATCGTTTGCTGGCCCACGTCACCGTGCCGGGCGCAAATTCGGAAGCGCTTATCGCTACCGCGAACCAGAGTCAGCTTCTGCAAATTTTCAGTCTTCTCACCGGAGGCAGCACGGAAAATTTCTCCATCGTATTGATGGGAATCTCTCCATACATCAACGCTTCAATTATCATCCAACTACTTACGGTGATCGTCCCAAAACTTGAATCTCTTTCAAAAGAAGGCGATCAGGGCCGCCAAAAACTGAACTCCTATACCCGCTGGCTCACTCTCCCACTCGCCTTTTTGCAATCATATGGAATGATTCTGCTTCTCAATTCACAATCCCAGATTCCGATTGTGGAAAACATCGGTGATCCCACCGTTATTCTGCCAATCATGCTCACTATCACAGCCGGCACACTGCTGCTGGTCTGGCTCGGAGAACAGATCTCTGAAAAAGGTATCGGCAACGGTGTTTCCCTGCTGATTTTCGCCAGCATCATTTCCAGCATCCCGCAGATCGTCGGACAAACTTTATTTTTGGTCAATCAGGACGACAGCAAGATGATCCCTTTTGTGATCGTTACCATCCTGACCATCGTTTTGATTACCATTGTAGTTTTGATTAATGAAGGCCACCGCCGCGTTCCCATCACTTATGCGGGCCGCGGCATTCGCAGTAAAAACGATCAATCTTTCCTCCCGATCCGCATCAATCAAGCCGGCATGATCCCGATCATTTTCGCCGCGGCCCTCGTCAACTTCCCAGGCATCATCGCCCAGTTCCTCCAAAACGCCAGCTCCGCATGGCTCCGCGATTTAGCCATCAAAATGACAGGCCTCTTCCAACCAAATACGACTTTTTATCTGGTCACTTATTTTCTGTTGATCATCGCCTTCACATTCTTTTACGTCTCAATCACTTTCCAGCCGGAAGAAGTCGCTGACAATATTCAAAAACGCGGCGGTTATGTCCCTGGTATTCGTCCGGGCAAACAAACATCCGAATATCTTCATGAAATCTCCACGCGCCTCACTTTGTTCGGCGCCCTCTTCATGGGTTTCATCGCCGTTCTCCCTCTGATGCTCCAATTCTTCTTCACAGTCAGCGCCGTCGGTGCCGTTCCTCTCCTGATTTCCGGCGCCGGTATCATCATCATCGTCGGCGTAGTCATCGACCTCATCCATCAGGTCAACGCCCAGCTGGTGATGCACGACTACAACAAGTTCTATTAACACTATCCCGCCAACGGTGGGAGAGCTTTCTTAAATCCTAACCCAATCCTCATGCGTAACTTTATTCTCGGTCTCTTCACAGGTTTGATCGTTGTTATTCTCGGAATCTTTGGCTACATGCAATACAAGACATGGTCTCAAGCTCCGAAAATTGAAGAAGATACACCAGTGTCCTCAACCATTTTTGATGTCACGAAAGTAAAAGTTGGCGACAAGATTGGCGATTGGACAATTATAACCATCGAAGCTCCCGACAATAAGTACGCAGGATGGACACCAAAAAATGACGAAGTGTCAGTCGAATTTGTTGGCAATGTTGCAGTTAGCGGAAAGTTTAAATGGGATTCAAAGATTACTAGAATAAAGTTCTATCCTGACAGTGAATCCCAAAACAAACTTCCAAAAATAGTTTCAGACAACAATTCACCATATTTAGTTACCACCAGTGACTCTGAATTAATAAATGGTGATCAAGGAGACGACATTGAAATGTCTCTAACAGGATT
>JBAZZM010000028.1:0-10008 GCA_041658805.1 Candidatus Altimarinota bacterium
CCATCCTTCGCCAACCACTTTTCCTTTCTTCACCAAAACCGCCCCCACACACGGATTCGGCGTGGTAAAACCCTGGCCTTTTTTAGCCAGCTCAATCGCAATATTAAAAAAATCAAAATTCATTATTTATATACTAGGCAACTTGATCATTATCCGTGATTTCAATTTCCACCAAACCATCAAAGGGAACAACAAAATTATAGCCTTTTTCACCAATGAATTCCAAAGAAGGAACTCCCCCGTTATTAATGTCCACGATCGGGTGGACAGCCAAACAACCAGTTAACTCATTAACTCCACCGCTAGCAATAACCTTAAGTGCCTTCTGACGTAATGCGACGCAAGATTGATAAACACGCTGCCTTGCAAGCTCAATCCGCGGTTCGGCCACACTAAATCTAACCTCACGAATACGATCGTCCTCAACATTTCCAGCCAAGTCATAACATTCGCAAGCCGCCTTCCACTCATTACCAGCCTCAAGTATTGGAGCCAAATCAATTTTTGCCATATAAAAAATTAGTTATATTTTCTTCAGTATATGCCCCATTTTCTCCTTTTTCACCTTCAAATATTTTTTCAACTGCGCACTGCCTTTCCCATTCGCCTCGATTTCAATCGGCACTCTCTCCACCATCTCGATTCCGTATCCCTCCAACCCCACAATTTTTTTCGGATTGTTGGTCAGCAACTTCACCTTTTTCACGCCCAGCTCGGCGATAATCTGCGCCCCGATTCCATATGTCCGCAAGTCCGGCGCAAATCCCAGTTTTTTATTTGCCTCCACCGTATCATAGCCTTGCCTCTGCAATTCATAAGCCTTCACCTTGTTTGTCAGCCCGATCCCGCGGCCTTCCTGTCGCATGTAGAGAACAAGTCCTGTTCCTTCCCGCGCCACCATTTTCATCGCCATATCCAGCTGTTCGCGACAGTCGCATTTTGCGGAATGAAAAACCTCACCCGTGATGCACTCACTATGCACCCTAGTCAAAACCGCCTTATTCCCGTCGATTTTTCCCATACTCAAAGCAATATGTTCCGCTCCGTCAATCGTGCTTTTAAAAATTCTCATCTCAAATTCTCCGTATGTTGTAGGCAAAACTGTCTTTGCCACCAGTTTCACAAATTTTTCCTGTTTATGCCTGTATTCGATCAGATCTTTTATAGTAACCACTTTTATTCCATGCTTTTCCGCGAATTTAATCAGCTCTTCGCCACGCATCATCTCACCATCCTCTCGGACAATCTCACAGATTACCGCCACCGGATTTAGTCCCGCCAAACTCGCCAAATCCACAGCCGCTTCCGTATGTCCGGCTCTCACCAGCACTCCTCCGGCTTTCGCCCGCAAAGGGAAAATATGCCCCGGCCTCGAAAAATCCTCTGCCACTGACCCCAGACTGGCTATCGCCTGAATCGTCTTTGCCCGATCCGAAGCCGAAATCCCAGTCGTCGTCCCGTGTTTATAATCCACTGAAACCGTAAAATCACAACGCATCGACTCGTTCGCGTCGTCCACCATCGGATCCAAATTCAGCCTCTCCGCGATGTCTTTGTCCAGCGGCACACAGATCAATCCGCGTCCCTCCTTCATCATAAAATTCACGGTCTGCGGTGTCGCTTTTTCCGCCGCCATCACCAAATCACCCTCATTCTCCCGATCTTCGTCGTCCAAAACAACCACCATCTTTCCGCTCTTGATCGCAACGATGGCTTCCTCAATTTTATTAAACTTATTCATTTTGGTAAAACTAGAATCCGAACCGCACAAATTCTTCTATCGTCGCTTCGCCAGCCTTCAGCAAATCTTCGATGGTTTTTTCCGGATCCTTCACGAATTGTTGTTTGATCAAAGCATTCTCCTCACGAAATTTTTTCTCTTTGCCAATCATGATTTTTTCCACGATCTGCGCCGGTTTGCCCTCATTTTTCAATTGCTCGGCCCAAATCTCTTTTTCCTTTGCGACCAAGTCCGCGCCGATTTGATCAGGTGAAAGCACCGCCGGATTTGTCGCAGCCACATGCATTGCGATATCCTTTGCCAGATCCAAACTTCCGCCTTTCATGCTTACCACCACTCCGATTCTTTTGTTAGAATGAATATAGTGGCCGAGATTTTTACCGGTCACGACTTTCATCTCCACGATCTGAATATTTTCACCCATCTTCAAAATTGCTTCTTTTACCTCCGGCACATCTCTATCCGTAACTTTGATTTCGCCTTTCAAAAGTTTTTCCGCCAAAGTATTCGCAAGCTTCATAAAATCATTTCCGCGGGACACGAAATCTGTCTCGCTGGCCAGTTGCACGATCGCCATCTTGCTATCCTTTTGACACACCGCCACGACTCCGTTCGCCGTACTCCTTCCAGCCCGATCCACGGCTTGAGCTTCACCTTTTTTTCGCAAAACCTCGATTGCCTTTTCCATATCTCCTTTGCTTTCTTCCAAGGCTTTTTTGCAAGCCGTCATCGATACGCCGGTCATTTCACGGAGTTCTTTAATCTGATCAATAGTAATCGCCATAAATCTTTTTTAAAAATTAATTAATTTTTATTTTCCAAATCGGCCGGAGATTTTCCGGTCAACAAAGTAAAAATATGATACTCGGGAATTTTCATCGCCAGATCTCCCAAAATCGGAATCTTCGTTTCCTTTCCGGCGGCTGCCGCCATCATTCCAACAACATGCAATAAAATTACCACAACCCATAACATCAAACTCAAAAGTGGGAAAATAGCCAGAATAATTGTCGCAAACCACAAAGCAAAAAGCACCAAACCCTGCCTCGCGTGAAAACGGCATAGCTTACTGTTTGCCATATGAACCGCGCAGATCACGCAAGTCACGATATTAAAAATCGGAATATAACACAAAATCGACCACTTTCTCTCTCCCGAGGAAGAAGCCATCTCCGGCGTAGGATTTTGAGGGATATTTTCTGCCATTACTTTTGGATTTTACCGGACTTTCTTGCCACAGCGCAAACTTTTTCCAGCAAATAAGTCAGTGATTTGAGAGCATCGTCATTGGCCGGAATCGGATAATCCACCAGCGACGGATCGGCGTTTGTATCCACGATTCCCACGATCGGAACCTTCATTCTGCGGGCCTCTTTTACCACGATAGAATTACCGGCTGTATCAATCACAAAAACCGCGTCCGGCATTGCCTTCATACTTTCCACACCGCCGAGCGCCACTTGCAGCTTGGCGATCTCTTTTTTCAAGCCGGAGGCTTCCTTCTTTGTATATTTATCGAATTCACCTGCTGTTTCCTGACGCTTCAGTTCTCCCAGATATTTAGTTCTGGTCTTGATCGTGCCGAAATTTGTCAGCAGTCCCGGAATCCACTTCAGTGAAACATATGGCATATGGCATTCTTTCGCCGCGTCTTCAAGCAAACGTGCCGATTGGGGTTTTGTCGAGACAAAAAGCACGGTCTTTCCTTCCGCAAAAAGCTTGTTCAGAAAATTCAGAGCGGTCTCCAGACATTCAGATGTCCTCTCCAGATCAATCACATGAATCCCGTCTTTCTCCCCATAAATGAACTTTTTCATCTTTGGGTTCCATTTCTGGGTTCGGTGCCCGATATGCACCGCGTTCTCAAACATTGTCTTGATTTCAGTGGAAACAGTCATTAAATAACTTGAAATGAAATTTAGGTAGGGCTAATCTAATTAAAAAGAAGCCAAATTGCAAGTCTAAAACGCCACATTTATGGAAAAAATTGAAAAGCTCCGCGGGAAAATCGATACCATCGACAAAAAAATTGCCGCCAAATTGCGCAAAAGAGCGCGTTTGGTAGCTAAAATCGGCCAAATCAAAAGCTCCAAAAACAGCCCGATTTTCGACTCTCTGCGGGAACAGGAAATCATGGCCACGCTCGAAACCGACTATGAAAGGGCTATTTTCAAGAAAATTCTCGCGGAATCCCGCAAGCTCGAAGGAAGATAGCGGTTTACAAAACAGTCAAAATTTGCTACAATAATACAAGTAAATAAAAACAA
The DNA here is from genome assembly GCA_041658805.1 of Candidatus Altimarinota bacterium. GTDB lineage: Bacteria > Patescibacteriota > Gracilibacteria > UBA1369 > LOWO2-01-FULL-3 > JBAZZM01. Next base: position 4,009 of record JBAZZM010000028.1, read on the forward strand.
AAAATGGCTGAAGATACAAAGATTACTATCACCCTGCCGACAAACGCTTATTTTATGTCCGGAATTCGCGACTTTACGCTGAATCTGGTCAAAAATACCACTAACTTCCCCGAGAAGTGGGCATTCCGTTTTCAATCCGTCATCGATGAACTTTGCAACAACGCCATCGAATACGGCTCGGCGCAGGGCAGTGAAATCCGCATCAGCTTCATTTTTCAGAAGGACAACTATCTTCAAATCGATGTCGAAGACACGGGCACAGGGATAAACAAAATTTCGGCCGCTCAATTAAAGAAGATTTTCGACGACAGACGCGCTCCCGGCTACGTCTTCAGCGGCATTCGCGGCCGCGGTCTCGCAAAGATAGTGGGGGAATGGACCGACGAGATCCATTTTAGCGACCGTCTTGCTGGCGGCATCTGTGTCAGCGTCAAAAAATACTTAAAAGATTCCCGAAAATCAGATATAAACTTAAAACAGGAACAGCATATGGTTCTCGAAGCCTAATCAATAACCTCATTTCCCTATGGCAGATGCCAATATCACAATCGAAGACGCAGTAGACGCAAAAATCATCCACATTTCCGGACAGCTGGACGAGAGCAATGTCGATGAAAAAATCAAAGAGGTTTACAAGATTGTCGAGGCCAATCCAAAAAATCTTCACCTGATTTTTGATTTGGAAAATCTGGACTACCTAAACAGTAAAGCCATCGGATATCTCACCGATCTTTATGGAAAAGTCACCGGTGACGGCGGAAAAATCGCCACAGCCAAGGCAAAGACAAATATTTTGGATATTCTTCAGGTTGTCGGCCTTACCCAGTTGATTCAAAATTTTGACACTGTCGAATTAGCCAAAGCCAGCTTTGGTAGCGCACCTGCTGCTCCTGCAGCTCCAGCCCCGGCTCCACAAGCCCCAACTCCTGCACCACAGACCCCAGCTGCTCCTGCTCCAGTTCCGACACCTGCTCCGGCACCAGCGCCTGTCGAAGATCCCGCCAAGGCGGCGACCTCTCCTGAAACTTTCAATATTCAGTAAACCAACACCATAATGTTTTCGAGTCCAATTTTTCTCCTCGGGCTCTCAGCATTATTTGCCGGAATTCCCGTTGGGATCTGGATTTATTTTCTTTTCAGCAAAAAACAAACCAGTCGCAAGATCACAGCGCTGGTATTTTTCCTAGGCTGTCTGACGGCCCCCGCCCTTCTCGGCATTCAATACGCTTGGGAAATTGTCCCCCAGTTCAATCTCGCCAAACTTATCGAAGACTCCATCACCACACAAAACACGATGTTTATGGCCACCTTCGTTCTCTTTGGCGCGATGGAGGAAATCATCAAACACTTCGTAGTCCGTCAGGTCGACAAACGCTCGCTCGCTATACAAACCATCGACGACTCAATCCGCCTCAGCTTCGCTTCGGCGCTTGGCTTCTCCTTCGTTGAAAACGGCTATTACCTGATTCAATTTTGGCCCAGCATTTCCATCGGCCAGCTCGTGGGCATGTATATTTTTCGAGCCATCTTCACCACCTGCGCCCACCTGATCTTTTCCGGAATCTTCGGATATTTTTACGGCATCGGCAAATTTTCCATCGCCATAAATGAGCAAAACAAAATCAGCAACCAGACACCGATTATCACCCGTCTCATCGCCAAAATTTTTGATCTGCCAAAGAGTCAGGCCTATCAGGAACAGATGATTCTAAAGGGACTCACGATAGCAATCGTCATGCACGCCTTTTACAACTATCTTCTTCAGTTCAACATCATTTTACCGGCTCTGATTTTCATCATTCTCGGCTACCTCTACATGCATTATCTTCTTAGCCGCAAAACAGGAAATCTGGTTCTTCTCACCGATATCAGCGCCAGACAAAAATCCACAATGGCTCCAAAAGATGAAGCCGTGGTCATCGAACTTCTCGGCATGTGGTACAAAGAAAAACGCTACAGCGAAGTGGTCCAAATCTGCGAACGTCTTTTGGCCCGAGATCCCGACAACAACGTCGTCAAACTCTTCAAGTCCCGCGCCATGGACAATCTCGAAGACAAAGAAACTTACAGCAAATTCCTCGGCAGTTTCATGAAAAAGTTGAAGTAAAGTGCGAAAAGGTAGTAACATACTCATGGTTTAATTCCCCTCATGAGTTTGGCAAAAGCAAAGATCGCGCTGGTTTTCGATTGGATGACAAATCCGGGTGGCGCCGAGCAGGTCAATCTTTTTCTGCACAAGATGTTTCCCGACGCTCCGATTTTTACTTCTATTTTTAATCCGGACAATCTCCCTGGTTTTGAAAAAGCCGCCGTCACGACTTCTTTTATTCAGAATCTTCCATTCGCCAAAACCAAGCACCAACTCTATGTCGGTTTCATGCCTTACGCCTACGAGCTTTTCGACTTGAGCAATTTCGATATCGTCATTTCCAGTTCACACTCCTGCGCAAAAGGCATCATCACCAAGCCGGAGACCATGCATCTCTGCTACTGCCACACACCCATGCGTTACGCTTGGGACAACTGGCACTCCTACATCCGCGAGTATCGCATGCATCCTTTTTTAAAGAATTTTGGACGCCGCCGCATTCACAAATTGCGAATCTGGGACCGCGTCTCCGCTGAACGCGTCGATCATTTCATTGCCAATTCCACTACCACCAAACGCCGCATTGAAAAATATTACAATAAGCCCGCTTCCGTCATTCATCCCTCCATCGATATTTCCAAATACAAAATCGCCAAGGACACCAAAGGCTACTATCTCGCCGCGGGCCGCCTCATTCCATACAAAAAATTTGACCTCATCGTTGAAACTTTCAACACACTTGGTTTACCGCTAAAAATCGTCGGCCGCGGTCCCATGGAAAACGAGCTCATCCGCAAAGCAAACGGCAACATCGAATTTCTCGGCTACGTCCCAGCAAAAGAACTCCGTCAACTCTACAGCGAATGCGAAGCTTTTATCTTCCCGCAACTCGAAGACTTTGGCATCACCGCCATCGAGGCCATGGCCTCCGGCCGCCCAGTCATCGCTTACAACCAAGGCGGCTCCCGCGACAGCGTCATTGACGGTCAGACAGGTATCTTCTTTGACAAACAAACACCGCTCCATCTCAAAGCAGCCGTCGAAGAATATCAAAAATCAAAACACAAATTCGATCCCAAATTCATCCGCCAGCACGCCGCCCAGTTCGATCACAAAGAATTCGAAAAAAAACTCATGCGCTACCTCGAGGACAAGTGGGAAAAATGGCAAACCGCGCTTTAACTACTGCGTCAGAAACACGATCACGATATTTACCACAGCCCACGCCACCAGCGTCAAAATCATCCCGATTATAGAATAGATCAAGGCCTTCTTTCCCTTTTCCGTATCCTTGGAAATTCCCGAGAAGATATAAATAAATCCGCCATAAACGATCCCTCCCACCGAAATCAGTCCAGCCAACGCGATCACAAACTCCAAAATATATCGCAGATAGTAGGGGACCATCCACAGGTGAATGTCGCCGGTCTTGATGCCGCAGCCAAGAAAAGCACCAGCAGTAATGTCTCCTCCATAAACAGTCGGATCACGCTTTGCAAAATGCTGCTTTGTCTCAACTAAATTATTTCCAGTTCCTAAATTTCTAAAAATTTTCTGACATTCTTCAACTGTTAATGCTTTTTTACTTGTACCTGTACCGGTTTCCGCACTCGGCAAAACCGAAGTTCCCGTCGGCTGCCCGGTTTGACTACTGTCTGGTGGAACTGCTCCCGCCACACCCGAAAACATCACCATCATCACTACCGCCAGCCCGATTTTTAGCAACTTTTTCATTGGAACAAAAAACTTTTCCCCAATTATACCGCCTTGCTCAAATAAATCAAAACTGGCTATAATGCAGCGCAATTTTAAGACTCTTTATGCCAATTCCAAAAATAGCCATCGTCGGCAAACCAAACGTCGGAAAATCCACGATTTTCAATCGTCTTATTGGCAAACGCCACGCCATCATTTCCGAAATAGCCGGCACCACCCGTGACCGCATCATGCAGCCATGGGAATGCCTCGGCTACCACACGATTTTGGTCGACACAGGCGGTCTGGAGTACGACAAAATGGACAATATCGAAGCCGACGTCCGAGCCCAAGCCGAGCTGGCTATCACCGAAGCGGACTTGGTTTTATTTGTCGTCGACGCCGTCGGCGGACTTTCCAAAGAGGATTTTTCTGCCGTCTCCACTCTCCGTAAATCCAAAAAACCTGTTTTACTCATAGCCAATAAATGCGAAGGGAAAAAGGCGGATATCTACAATGCCTACGAGCTTGGAATCGGCGATCCCATCGCTTTTTCTGCCATTCACAACATCGGCATGGACGAGCTCGAAACCACGGTCGAAAAAACTCTCAAAAAACTCAAATTCAAAAAAACCGCCCCAAAACCTGAAACATCCGGAAGAACTATCATCTCTATTTTGGGCCGTCCAAACGCCGGCAAGTCCTCCCTCGTAAACAGTCTCGCCGGTGAAAAAAAGGTTATTGTCTCCGAAATCCCAGGCACCACCCGCGACACTATCGATATAGATCTCACATATCAGGATCAGAATTTCCGCCTCATCGACACCGCCGGCATCCGCCGTCCGGGCAAAATTCAAAACAAGATCGAAAAATTCAGCATCATGCGCTGTCATACCGCTATCGAACGCTCCGACATCGTCATCCTCCTCATCGACGGCCGAAACGAAGTCGGCAAACAGGACTGCCACATCGCCGAACTCGCTCTAAACGAAAAAAAAGGCTTAATCCTCGCCATCAACAAAATCGATCTTTTCGAGGAGAAAGAAGAGGAACACAATCACATTATCCGCCAGCTTCAGCGTCGTTTTGCTTTCGTTCCTTGGGCACCAGTGATTTTTCTTTCCGCTAAAAACAAGAAAAATACCTTTCAGTTATTTACGCTTGCCGCCGACATCATGCGCGAGCGCGCCATTCGCATCCCGACTCCGGCACTAAACACCTTTCTCCAGAAAATCACCTACAAACACGCGCCCATGAGCGGCAAACCACGCAAACCAAAGTTTTTTTATGGCAGTCAGGTCGACACAAATCCTCCAAAATTCGTCCTGTTTTTCAAGAATGCGGAAAGCCTGCATTTTTCCTATCTACGCTATTTGGAAAACGAAATCCGCCGCGAATTCGGCTTTAACGGAACTTATATAGAGATCAAGATAAAGCCACAAATCAGCAGTAAAGGCTCTTAAACTTTTCTTCATCAACCTTCGTTTCCGCACCAAACCTTGCTATCCAATCTTTGCTATATTCACGCCTTCTATCCAGATTGTGAAATTTTAGAATATGCTCGCTGATCAGAATATCCGCCGTCGAAGGAACAAATTTCAATTTTTCATTTGCCCTCTTTATCTGCCATTTTTTAAACATTTCTTCCAAGAAATTTCCAAGTTTCCCATTCAAAATATTTTCAAATTTTTTCTGCCACCTGGAAAATTTTAAAACTCTTTCATCGCTCAACTCAAAATCTTTCTTCTCGAAATATTTCGCCGTCCAACTGTTTTCATTCGCAAATTTCCCGAAGACTCCGTCATCTATCAGTGGCTTTAAATTCCTGCACCAGTAAGCCAGATATATGTCATTCTCCAAGGCCATTTTCTCCAGATTTAACGCGCTGTCATCCACGAAAAAACTCAGACAAAATCTTCCTGATATTTTTTTCCCATGTCTTCTCACGCCCAAAATATGCAAAATAAAAGTCACGAAAGTTCTCACCAAAAACATCCTCCCGCTTTTCGCGATTATAAAAAGATCAATATCACTTTCTTCATCCACTTTTCCAAACGCCAGATTATTACACACCGCCACACCCATTAAAAAAGGAACCGCTCTCAAATAGGGGATATATCTTTCAACTTTTCGCCAAAGCTTTTGCTGTAATTCATCCATGTTTTTAGTATACTACGTCCGTCCAAATTATATGATTGAAAAGAAAAAATTGCAGC
>JBAZZM010000029.1:0-9809 GCA_041658805.1 Candidatus Altimarinota bacterium
CCAAAACGACAACCATAAGCTCATTAAAACGCTGATTTCTCTCCGCGATCTTGGAAACACCGTGATCGTAGTAGAACATGACATCGATACCATGATGGCCGCCGATCATATTCTCGATATCGGTCCCGGCGCTGGTAAGAATGGGGGACAGGTGGTCGCCGAGGGAACTCCTGCGGAAATCATGAAGAATCCCAATTCCATGACCGGCAAATACCTCTCCGGCAAGGCAAAAATCACAGTTCCTGAAAAGCGTCGCAAAAGTAACGGCAAAACCCTGACAATATCCGGTGCCACCGAACACAACCTCAAAAACATCAGCGTTGATTTTCCTCTGGGTGTATTTATCGGAGTAACCGGCGTTTCCGGTTCCGGCAAATCCACCCTCATCAACGACATTCTGGTCCGTCGCGTTTCCCAGGAGATTTACAGATCCAAAGCCACCCCAGGAGCCCACAAAGAGATCACCGGCCTCCAAAATCTCGACAAAATCATCAACATCGACCAATCGCCGATCGGCCGCACGCCGCGCTCCAATCCGGCCACATATACAGGTGTTTTTACCGATATCCGCGACCTCTTTTCCCAAACACCCGAGTCCCGTGCCCGCGGCTACAAATCAGGCCGTTTCAGCTTCAATGTCAAGGGCGGCCGCTGTGAGGCCTGCGCCGGCGACGGTATAAAAAAGATTGAAATGCACTTTCTGCCTGATATTTATGTTCCATGCGAAATCTGCAAAGGCCGCCGCTACAATCAGGAGGCGCTCGAAATCCTCTATCGCGGCAAAAATATCCACGAAGTGCTGGAAATGACTGTGGAGGATGCTTTGGAATTTTTCCAGGCCATCCCCAATGTCAAAAACAAGCTCAAAACCCTTCAGGAGGTCGGTTTGGGCTATATCCACATCGGCCAGCCGGCCACGACTCTGTCAGGAGGCGAAGCCCAGCGTATCAAACTGGCTACAGAACTCTCAAAACGCTCTACAGGAAGCACTTTATACGTATTGGACGAGCCTACCACCGGTCTTCACTTCGACGATGTTAAAAAGCTTCTGGATGTGCTCAAAAAGCTCGTAGACAAGGGCAATACCGTCCTCGTAATTGAGCATAACCTCGATGTTATCAAGTCTGTAGATCATATCATCGACATGGGCCCCGATGGCGGCGACAAAGGCGGACAAATTATCGCCGTGGGAACTCCCGAAGAAGTCATGAAACAAAAACTCTCCTATACCGGTAAATGGCTCAAAAAGGTTTTATAAGATTTAATTAAATTCAATAAACTACGATTAAGTTTAATAAACTACGCTAGCGTACGTCCATATGTATATAAAGTTTAGTTAAATTAGCTAAAATAAAATTAACTTGCCAAAACTATTGAAAAATTTTATTGAGTATGTTAAAGTTGGCCGCGTCAAACTGATATTTGAAAAAACGGGGAGAGTATTGAAAATCGATCTGAAAAGTGATAAAATTAAGTAAAGTTTAATAAAGTGTGTCACCATGATCGAGAACTTTCTGACTACCGAACAAGTCGCCAATATTCTCCAAGTTCATCCCTTCACTATCCTCAAGTTTATCAAACAGGGGAAGTTGCGCGGGGTAAAGCTCGGTCGCGTCTATCGCATCCAGGAAAGCGAAGTCCAAAGATTTCTGGAGGAAAGGACGTCCGGTCGCAAAGAAGCGGCCAAACCGACACCGGCCAGAGAGCCTGAAGTCCACGATTACAACATCTCTCATTCCGAAAAACCGCAAAGTGAAGGGGATCACTACCATATTATTTAAGTTTCCCCTCATTCTTTATGATCATCCACTGCCTCTCATGTGGAAAATGCGTTTCCAGCCACTCTGTTAGTTGCCCTTATTGCATGTCTCAAATCAGCGAAATCACGCTGGAAATGAACGGGATTCAGGAACAGCCGAAAATGAAAGAGCGCTTGCGCGGCCTGATCCCCGGATTCGTACACAAATAAACCTTTATTCCAAAAAATCTTCAATTGCCCTTTAGCTCATGCCCACGAGCTAAAAAACCTAGAAAAGCCCTTAAAAACTCCTTGGTCAACAGGGAGTTTTTAGTACGCGAAAACCGAAGGTTTTTGCGCTCTCCTCTCCATGTATCATTATTGCCCGGGACACTGTCTCTTGTTCATCGCCGCGGTACAGGCTTTGACACCGTCGATCAGGGGATAGGTATCGTTGATCGCCTTGTCCAGCTTGTCCAATTCGTCCATAAAGCTTTGAATACCGACATCGCCATTTACATACAGCGCATGAAATCTCGAGGCCATTTCCGTCTTTGAAACCGTGTTTTTATAAATCGTATCCACCTCCGAGCCGGCCTGAATCAGCCGACCCTGGGTCACGAAGCTATAATTGGTCTCGCTCTTCAACCGGTCAAAAATCGCCTGAAATCCCTCTTTCGCCGGCAGGTTGTTGACATTGATCTCCACCAATCCTGAAACCCAAGCCTTAAATCCCTCTTCTGTCGTAAAACTCTTGTACATGTCCACGGCAACATCTGCCACATGCTTGGCCCGTTTTTCGGTCTCGTTAAGTGCATCCTCAATGCCAAAGCCATCCGTCATCTCTGTCTTGAATTCCTCCCATTTCAAAACAACGTCCTGCCAGCTGCTGTTCGCACAGGCCTTGTATGTAGGCACGCGATCTTTATATTTGGCCTCCATATTGTTGAAGAAATTCGAAAATTCGTCTTCCTTGAAATACTCTTTTTTGGTCACAAATCTCGCGGCCATCTCACTATACAATTTGTCTTTTGGTGTATCTGTAATATCCGGTTTTGTACTGATAAATCCAAACGGCAGGTTAAAAGTCGCCTTTCGGGAAATCACGTGCCGCACATAATAAATTTCCACCACGACTTTTCTGTAAGCTTTTTCCAGCTTATCCAGATTTTTGGTATTACAGCTCAAAAAGGCTTTGCGAATCTCTTTTTGAATGCCATTTTCCTGATCTATCAAAGAAAAGAGATCGTTGGCCTGACATTGATTGGAGATCAAAGCGTCACGCCAAGGTTCAATCACTTCATCGGTAAAGCCCTGCGCAAACATAAAGCCATTTATAAAGTCCTCGAAACCGATTCCGCCATTCACGCCGGCTTTCACACATGCCACCGTATTTACCTTGCTGCCCTTGATGCTCGCCCACGCCTGTGGTGCCATAAGCACCTGTGTCAGCAAAACTATGATCGCTATATATTTTTTCATTGAATTGTTGGTTTACTGACTATGCTTTTGCAAACCACCGCAGTCTCCTCAAAAACTTTTTTGAATCGCTCAAAATAAACCGTCATTTGCCGCATTTCCGGCAGCAGAGCCTGCGAATAAATATTGTTTTGGCCGCCGGTCAAAGCCGTTTGAATATCAGCCATCTCGTCCAACGCTTCCACTCTGTTTCTGGCTTTCTCACCTTGGATATCCACCAAAGCCTCGATATTGGAAATGCCGGAAGGCAGATTGCGCAGTTCAAATTCTTCTATGTATTCGTCCTCGGCCAACAAATCTTTCCAACCCAAACGACCCACAAATTTATTCCATTCTTCAAAGATGTTATTTCCAAAAATCAGGTCGTCTTTCGGCGGAGTCAGAATAGGAGCCGGTATCGGCAAGACTTTGATATCAATTAATGGCACATCAAAAGTCTCTTTACACTTGGCGCCTTCCAGGTAGTTTCCGGTCACTTTATTTGGCACCAATGAATGCATCAGCGTCTTTTCAAAGAGCTTGTTGATCTGATCGACCTCGCATTTCACGCATTGGTCGGAGCCGGCCGTATAACTCGAAGCCTTGTCTTTGATCAGTTCGATTGTCAGACAAAGCGGCAGGCTCACTGTAAAACTGGTTTCTCCCTCTTCGGCATCACCTTCCTGTGAAAAGCCCAGTCCCAGACTTTCCACCGGTGGATTTGCATCGCGCTCTTTTGGATCGTTAAATTCAGGACAGAACACACTTCCCCAGCTGTCGGCAGTTGCCGCAGGAACATCGCTCTGGCTTAGCTGTGTGTCCGTAGCCTCGCCTTCGTCGTCATCATCTCCTGCAGGTGGAGTCGGAGGCAAAGTTGATTCATATTCACCCAAGGCTTCCAAAAGATTATCCTCACTTGTGCAGACATCACCGTCTAAAACTGGCGCTGTAAGAGATTTGTCACCGCCCAAAGAAATCTTTGCAGTTGTCTCCCCGCCTTCTTCGCTGAACGTCACTCCATCCGGAGTTCCAGCTCCATCCGGACTCTCATATTGCGGCGGATTGGAATTTTTCGGCACCGGAGAATCCAGCTGATTTTCAAATGTCGCTCCCACGGAAATCTCGGTGTTGGACAAAAAAAGCACCTGCTCTATCACCGACAGGTCATATACCAGATCAAATCCGGAATCGGCTACATCCCCATTCGAAAATAGCTCACTTTGGGCCGTTGCCGCGTCCACCTCCTGCTGCAGGGTAAATAATTCCCTGTAATCGTTTAAATCATTGATCAGCTGATCGGACAGCGCAATCGCCTCCGCCTGCGTCATCTTCCCCGCCTTTAGCGACGAGCCCTTCATATGCGAACTATGATAAATCGTAGAAATACTGCCGTTTGCCACATCTTCCGCCTCCTGTTTCGTCAGGCCGTAGTTTTGCGCCACCGCTTTAAAAGAATCATCATCCGGCCGCACCAAAAGTTTGTTGTATATCAATTTGTATAGGTCTTTGCCCTGCTTGTCCTCGCTCAACCCCACCGCTCCAAAAACATCCTGCCATTCAAAGAGATTGCCGTAGGATACGATATCATCCCAGATATTGGTCACGGTATTTTCCTCGGCATGGCTCACCATGGTCAGTCCCATCACCGTTCCCGCCAAAATCCCGATTGTAATTGGCATTAATTTTTTCATTTGCATGCGGTTGAGGTCGCGTCCACGAATTTGATCGGAAATTCGATCACTTCGCTACGGATGTGTTTGATTTTTTGCTTATATTTCACGAGATCCTTGATGATCTGCTGGTATTTTTTGTGCATCGGATAAGCCAGCCGAAACTCGTTATAAGCGCCGATTGTCGCCTCCATCACCTTGCGCGCGTTTTCCACTTCCGCCGCGATTGCCATATCGCGCTTTCCGCTTTCCTTGAAAACTTTGCTGATCACCCCGCTGTCTCCGCCGGGCAATTCGATAGGCAGATAGCCCTTTACCTGATCCAAAACTTTTGTATAGCCCACGTAAATATCCAGTGCCTGCATCGACACGCAGTAAGTGCTGACATTTTCCACTTTGCAAAGCTCTTTATAATTGTCCACATCGACATTTCCCGGAACCTGAAAGTCAGGCTTTTTCTCAAAATCTTTTTCTTTCAATAAATTCAGCAAAATCTCCAGCTTTTTGTTAAAGAGCTCGTTCATCTCGTCGTGATACAGTTTTTTCACACAAAGATAGCCCATCTCCGCGAAGGTATTCTTCAGATCATCATCTTCTTGAACTTCAGCGAAAGATTTGTCCAAACTGTCGCACACAATTCCGCCCTCCTCCTCTTCCTGCGCGTAGATCGTCACACCTCCGGCGGTGATTAACGCCGCGGCCAGACCTATGATAATTTTTTTGAATATTTCCATTAGAATATTTTTTTCATGCATTCATTCCCCAAAAATCCGGGCAATTTATTTTCAAACGTTTTAAAATAGCCGTATAAATAAGCCATATTTACGCCAAGCCCGCCCAGCTGCCTGTTGATCGCTTTGTATTTTTCCACGATCACCGTGGCCTTCTTTTGAGCGTTGGAATCCAAAATCCTTTGCATCATTTTTTCCCGCGCCAGATTGATATAAGCCTTTGTCATTTCGCCGCATTTCGCGTATTGATCCAAGGCTTCTTTATATTTGGTATTTGCCTCCGTATCTGTCGCTATCGCGTTCACATTCGGCTGAATCCTCGCGTAATCCTCCAGCAGAATCTTTTTGTAAGTGTAGTAGCGCGCCAGTGCCGTGTTTACCAAAGTCGAATCCGAACTTTTATTTTGAAAATGCTGATCCAGAAATTGCAAAAACTGCGTTGTCTGGGTATCAAATTCCGGCGCCAACTTTGTGTCGCATTCCAACACGTCGATTAGATTGTCGGTTTCGCCTTCGGCATAGACCATGCCTTGCATCGCGAAAATTCCGATCAAAACCGCCGCCAAAATTTTACTTAAAAATGACTTCATTGCTTTTTGAGAAAATTTTACTTTCATCATCAGTTGAAATAATTGTAAAGAATAAGTCGCCCAAATTTACGTCTCCCTTTGGCAGGAACGTGGCTTCACAAGGACAAGTACTGCAATCGGCCGGCACGAAATAAATTCCCGTCTCGGCCTCTTTGTAGACATTTTGCTGCAAGTCATCGACGCCCACAAGCGGATTGGTCAGATTTTTCTTTACCTCATCGCCATCCCACACACCGCCGCCATCAGTATCCGGATTCTTCGGGTCCGTTTTATAAATCAAAGTTTCCGCGCCGTTGGTCAGTCCGTCGCCGTCATCATCAAACGGATCATCCACAGGATTTAGCATATTTGTGCCATATTTAAATTCCGCGCCGTCCAGCGCTCCGCCTTTGTCCGTATCCTTGTCTGTCGGATCCGTGCCATAAAAACACTCGTCCCCGTTTGCCAGCTCATCATTATCCATATCCTTCAGTGGGTCATCAAAGCCATATTTTTCCTGACAGAAATCCGCCGTGCCGTTGGCATCGTCATCTATTTCATAGCAGTTAAAAATATCCAGCACCCGCTGCGCCATCACCACCAAGTCTTCACGCGTGATCTCCTCATTTGGATTTTCCGCCTCCTGATCAGTAATTATGAAGTTGCTTTGAAGCACGATTCCGTCTTTCAAGTACGGCGTCAGGTCCTTCGCCGCCTCCATGTATGGCTCATACCACGGCTCGCCGACTTTTAGTTCGCTCAAATCGATCTGACCTTTCATTTCCAGCGCCTCCAAAATCACTTTCACGGCCTCCGCCCTCGTCACATGATTTTCCGGTTTGAAAGGTGTGGATCCGTCAGCCTTCGCTTCGCCTTCATAGCCTTCCACCAGTCCAAGCAGCGTCGCCTCTTTTACAAATTGGTAATACCAAACCAAATTTTCTTCACTGAACTCAATATCATAATATCCACCACCTTCTTCCGCGGAATATTTTGTAAAGGCTTCCGGCTCTCTTGGAATCACGCAGATTATTCCAAGCAGCACTTTCACAAATTCCGCCCTCGTCACCAGATCTTCCGGTTTGAATTCCAAACCGTCCGGCGTTTGCACTCCGTCGATGATTCCTTTTTTAAACAGATCGTTGATTGCCACAGCGTTGTCCGGACTCACATCTTTGAAAATGTCCGTTTCCAGCCCATATAGACTGCTGTCCTGCGGAATTCTCGGCGAAGCAAAAGGCACATCATCCGGCCCGACGATTATCCCGCGTTCCTCACCTTTTAGCGGTGAAATATAAACTTCCGCCACCACCTTGCCTTCAAACAGAATTTGAATCAGCATCGGATCAATCAGCTGATTGTTCAGTTTTTTCGCCAAAACTACGCGGCCATCCAGCACGATTATATTTCCCGCCGTATCCACAACAACAAGTTGCTTGTCCTTTTCATCGGTCTTTATCAGCACCGCGCCACCCGGATATATAGCATTGTCGCCCGAATAATTTTGCAACGCAAAATTATTTTTTTCCTCTCCTTCTTTAACCTCATTCACAAACACTCCCACGTCATCCTTTTCAAATACTCTGTTTACTTTCACATCTTCATTTGGATCAGGCACTAAATACACGCGTCCAAGTTCCTTGCCATTCTCATCCACAAGCGACAGATAACTCGGCGCAATCGGCGGAACCGCCGCCACAACCACCACTTTATATCCATTTTTCAGCCCGCTCACATTGCCGGTTTTTGAATTGATTTCAAACACGTTTACGCCTCCTTTATCCTGCACCAAAATCATGTCGCTCTGCTTCAAATCCTCGACTTTATAACTTCCATCAGTCAGCGTGAAATATTTTCCATGGTCGTCCGCGGAAGGGGACACCACCTTTTCTGTTTTTGGAATCAGCGACAGCTTGCCATCCACCACGCGGTAGATATATCTCTGCCTGATAATTGAGAATGGAATACCGTCGGTCTCCGGATCGGTCGCCCCACTCACGATCCCGTTTCTCTCCAGCGCCGGATCAAGACTGATTTTTGGCGTGTAAACTTCCACGCTGATATTTTGCGTGCCTTCGTTGCCGGATTCATCGGCCACATGCAAAACATACTCACGCGTTCCGATATCAGTATAAGGCCCCAACCTGAAAATCGGATTATCACTGTCATTTACCGGCACCCCATCGCCATTCGAATCAACCATCGGATTCAAATCGCTCCAGATGATTCGCGCGTTTGCTGTGTCTTCCAGGTAAAATTTTACCACCTTGCTTTCGCTGTCAAAAGACTTGCCCGCGTCCAACACCAGTTCTTTGAAAACAGCCACTTTAAAATCCTTTTCACTCGCCGAAACCACCGGCATCGGCGGCTCGTTATCCGCACACTTCTGCGGCGAAATCACGGTCGACTCCGAGACCAGCGATCTGTTCCCATCTATATCCACGGCAAACACATTCACAAAATAATTTCCGTTTTCGATCTCGATCGTGTAGCTCGGATTTTCCGGATCAGAAATTTCCTCCACTGGCACCTCAATCGTCATCAACGGATTTTCCAATTCTTCCAACAAACTCCTGCGCACTACGATTTCATATTTGCTCACGTCATCATATGAAGCCGCAAAATTTATGTCCGCCTTTCCGTTGTTGATGTCCGTCGAAATCACATTGTTCACACGGCTCATTTCTTTTGAATAATCGCTCACTTTGTTTCGGCCGCTTATCGGCAGCACTGCGCCATGTCCGTAGTTCGGATCATTTTTATAATTCTCTTTGAAATAAACATCGCCGCCCAAAGTGTAGATGATATCCGAGTCATCGTCCTCATCCGCATCGTCAAAAAGCAGGTGAGTGGTTCTGTTCATTTCCGCCGTATACGAAAGCACATTTTCGTTTTCCCCGTCCACAAACACAAACAAACCTTTCGGCGCCGTTACCGGCTGATCGTTATTCTGCGATTGATCAAAGGAATCCATCTGATCCGAAGCCGCGATCAACTTGGAAGTGTCCAAATCGCTGACTTCATTTTCAATCACATTTCCAAAGAAACTGGTTTTAATCTCTTTCTCAACTCCACCGCTTCCGGTCCCAAATCCAAGCGAAGCGATTTTTTCCAGACTCTGATCATTCTCCGCCAAAACTTTTCCAAATTCATTAAAATCTTCAATTTGCCCGAGCAGATTATTTGTCTTGTCCAGATTTTCGGTGTACGCGATCAGCCCGTCCCTTAAGCTCTTCCACCTCTCCAGTTCAGGCATGTCATCAAAATCTTCGCCAGCAATATTTTTCTTCACTTCCGCCAGACTGCGATTTAGCAGCGGATGATCCTGATTCAAATAAACTGTCTCCGCCTCCAAATAGTATTTATCCGGTAGATCTTGTTTATCCATCGCAGCGATATAATCTTTCAATTCTTTATCAAACTGATCAAGGAATGCGCCATAATCTTTGATTTTCTCGGCTTCCTCTTCGGTCAGCGTATCGCCCCCGCCACTCGTTCCGGATCCGTCATTATAGTATTTTGAATAATCTTTATCCTTACTCTCACTTTTCGGCGCGCTCAAAGAACCTGAAGTGCTTCCACCATCTCCATCTCCGCTTTCCGGCGTCAGCCCTTTTTCCTGCAGCATTGATTTTCCCTTGTT